>DYJG01000281.1:0-4241 GCA_020723225.1 Desulfobacca acetoxidans
TTCCTCCTGGCGGTCAAGGATCTGCCGCAGTTCCCCCAGATTGACCATTGAAGACTCTAACTCCCCCGGGAGAAGTTTACCATAAGCCGGCCTCCCCTTCAAGCTCTAAGGAATATTTTGAATTTACCGGAAATTCCGCATATAATCTGTAAAAGACTTTATTAAAGAAAATATTGTAAGGCTCGATAAACTGAAAGAGATAGGTTTAACATGAACTAGGTTTAACATGAACATTTCGAGCCAATATGCCGTCCGCTTCGGGCTTTGCGTGATCCTGGTTCTTTTCGGAATTTACCTGGGCCTCCGGCTTCTTTTCCCCCCTCTGCCTTTGGTGGGCGTGATCCAATGGAGCCGGGATATCAAGTTCTTTGAAGATGCCCCCCAGCGGGTGATCGAGGGACTGCGGGAGGATGGTTTTCAGGACGGCCTGAATATCCGCCTGGAAGTGAAAAACGCCCAGGCAGAAAGAGACAAGGCCGCGGCCCTGGCCCGGGAGTTCGTGAAGAAAGGGGCCCGTCTGCTGATCACCGTGGGCACGGTGCCCACCCTCATCGCCCTGGAAGTCACCAGGGATTCCCAAGTCCCCATCATCTATACCATGGTCGCCTCCCCCAACGACACCGGTCTCGCCCGCCCGGCGCCTCCGGAGGCCATCCGCCACACCGGCGCCAGCATCGAGGTGCCGGCAGCGGAGCAGTTGCGGTTCTTGCTTCTGGCACAGCCCAAACTCAAGCGCCTGGGAATCCTTTTCTGCACCGCCACCCCTGTGGCCGTGGCCTGCGGCAAGGCCGCGGAAGAGGCCAGCCTCAGCCTCGGCCTTACCCCCATCCTGCGCACGGTTACCGATGCTCGTCCCGAGCTCTTGCAAGAGACCCTGCAAAATCTTCTGGAGGAACAGATTGAGGCTTTGTTCCTCCCGGCCGATCCGGTTCTCAGAACGCCCGGCCTCCTGCGGATTATTGCCGAGACAACCCTGGGGGCCCGTATTCCGGTGATGACGTCGGGCAGCGAATCCGTGGCTCACGGCCTGCTCTTGTCCTATCACGCTGACTTTGCGGAAATGGGCCGCCAGGCGGGACGGCAGGCCGCCCGTTTTTTAAAAGGCACTCCCATTGAGGAGATACTTCCGGAATCGCCCCGGATCAAAACCTTGACCGTTAACCTGAAAGCAGCCCAGGAACTGGGCATTCAATTGCCCAGACAACTTGTCAGCCAGGCCCGGCTCTTTTATCAATGACTAAAAAGAAAGTTCCCTTATCCAAGACCTTTAAATTCCGGATTCTCCTCCTGGGGGGCGTGGGGTGGGTTCTTCCCTTAATCACTCTGATCATCGGGATAGGTGTTTTCTCCCGGCATCTGCAAGGCGACCTGGACCGTTCCCTGAAAAACATCGAGGCCCGGGAGGGCCGCCGGTTCCATGAGGAGCAGGACAGCCTGATGTCCGCCCAGTTGCGCCAGAAGGTCCTGGATGTGGCCCAGGAGGTATCCCTGTTCTTGGATCTGCAGCAAACCCGGGACTGGAAAGAAATATTCCCTGATCCGGAATTTCGCCAGATCGCCGTGCAGCCGGTAGGAACCTTGGGAGAGACCTTTCTCCTAAATATGCAGAACAACGAAATAATGCTTTCTTGCGGCATTCGTCTCGATACGGGAAAGGGGAGTGTTAACGGGCAATGCGAAAAAATCTGCCAGGTGCTTGAAAACCTGGGCGCACACAAGAATTGGACCGTCAAACCCGGGGAAATAAAACTGCCCCTAACCCAATCCAGCCATTATTACGGCTTCCTGGCGCCGGTCCCCGTCCGCCCCCGGGGCGGTCCGCCTCTGGCGGTGGGGGTGTTGGCGGACCTCAAACAGGTGAGGCGCGAGGATTCTGCCGGGTTTTCCATATTGAAGACCGCGATTAATCTCAGCCGGGCTTTGGTTGACACCCGTATCAGCCAGTTTCAGAGGGAGGCCCTGGTTTTCTTCGGAGGCCTGGGTTTGGTGGGGCTATTGGCCTGCCTGGCCCTGATGCGGCGCCAGACCCGGGCGGTGACCGCCCTGACCCGGGCCGCGGAAGCTTACAATGACGGAGATTTGGAGTACCGCACCCCCGACCCCGGTCAGGATGAGCTGGGCCAGTTGGCCCACACCCTCAATCTCATGGCGGCGAATCTACAGGAGAATACGGTCTCCCGGGCCGAATGGGAAAATACCTTCGATGTTATTCCCGACCAGATCATGATTTTGAATACGGAGCAGCAGATAGTCAGGGTCAACCGGGCCGTCGCTGAATATCTTAAGGCCTCCCCCGAGGATATTACCGGACGTTGCTGTTTCGAATTAATGCACAATGCCAACGTCCCCTCGGTAAGTTGTTGTTTTCTCCAGGCCATCCGGGAAGGAATCCGCACCCAGACGGAATATTGTTCCCTGGATAACCGGGCCACTTTCCTGGTGACCGTGGACCCCTTGCGGGATCGGGAGGGGAAGATCATCGGCGCGGTGCACGTGGCCCGGGATATCACCACCCTGAAACGGACCCAGGAGGAGCTGGCCCAGTCCTCCTATTTTTTAAAGGAAATTATCGAATCCGCCCCCCTGGCCGTGGCGGTGGTCAACGCCCGGGGCCTTTATACTCAGATCAATCGCCAATTCTTGGCGGAATACGGCTATGCCCCGGAAGATATTCTCCATAAACCCTACTATGTAATCTATGCCGACAGGAATGAAAGACTCCAGATTATGCGGGAGCTCCGGGAGAACGGGGAGGCCCTCAGCCGGCTGGCCTTCGTGAAGCATAAGGACGGCCGGGTCGTGCCCACCCGCATCTCCATCCGCAATCTCTGGGGTCCCCAGGGGGAACTGCTGGGATCGGTGGCCATGGGGCGCAATATCTCCGATGAGGTCGCCTTGCAAAAGCAAATGGACCAGGTGCAAAAACTGGAGGCCGTAGCCACCCTCTCCGGAGGCCTGGCCCATAATTTCAATAACCTGTTGACCGTTATCATGGGCCTCACCAACCTGATGATGGCCAAAGTCGGCCCGGCCCACCCCTTCTACACGGACTTAAAGGAGATCGAATTGCAGGTGCGGGCCGGCCGGGAACTCACCGAAAACCTGCTAACCTTCACCCAGGACAGCAGGTTCGAGATGCAGTCCCTGGCCCTGAACGAGCTGATCAAGGGCACCGTTGACCTTTTTGCCCGCACCCATCCGGATATCGAAATGGCCCTGGATCTGGCTCCGGATCTACCGCCGGTGAAAGCCGACCCGGGTTTAATGCAGCAGGTGCTGATGAATCTCCTGATTAATTCCTGGCAGGCCATGCCCCACGGCGGCAGAATCGCTATCCAGACCCGGGGGGTGACCGTGGCCGGGTGGCAGGATCCGGTCTGGCATCTGGAACCCGGCCCCTATGCCAGTTTTTCAATTTCGGACAACGGTGAGGGTATGGACCCGAAGACCCTGGAGCGGATCTTCGAACCCTTATTCACCACCAAGCCGCTGGGACAGGGGACCGGCCTGGGGCTGGCCTCGGTCTACCACATCACCAAGATCCACCGGGGGGCCATCCTGGTGGACAGCCAAAAAGGCCGGGGCGCGACCTTCACCATCTACCTGCCCGTATCCCCGTCCCAGCCGCAGGTGATAACACCCCAGGAAAGCAACATTGTTTACGGCAAAGGCACCATCCTGGTGGTGGATGATGAACCCGTATTGCGGCAGGTGGCCGCCAGGCTCCTGGAGAAATTGGGATACCGGGTGATCCAGGCCACGGACGGCAAAACCGCGCTGGAAATTTTCCGGGCCCAAGGCCCGGAAATCGACCTGGTGCTCATGGATATGATCATGCCGGGAATGGACGGCTTTCAGGCGGTGCAAAACCTCCGGACCCTCAGCGCCGAGGTGCCCATCATGCTCTGCAGCGGCTACGGCGACGGCAAGGCCAAAGCCCTGCCGGCGGACGTGGGCTACCTCGCCAAGCCTTACACCCTGGAGGTCCTGTCCCAAAGAGTGGCGGCCGCGTTAGTGCGCTGATAATACCGTTTCTCGTTTTTCGTTTTTCGTTAAAAGAATCTATAATTTCAATAAAAAAACTACTTTAGAATTCGATGCATTTGGCAGCAATAGCTCCGCCTTATCGAAACCAGCGCCAACCCTCTTAAATTTGTCTTCCTAATCTTCTGACCCTGATCAGGTCATTATCTTTTGCATTGTCTTAAATTGATGATAATATGTATATTTTCATAGGGTGC
>DYJG01000281.1:4251-4417 GCA_020723225.1 Desulfobacca acetoxidans
AATATATGGCCCATTTGCCGTTTGTTCATTTTGATCTCTACGTTGTTGGGATTTTTTTCTTTTTTAACGAAAAACGAAAAACCCAAAACGAAAAACGATTACTTAATGAACGGCTGGGATTTACTGGAGGATTTCTTACGCTACCTGAAAGTGGAGCGGCAGATGT
>DYJG01000282.1 GCA_020723225.1 Desulfobacca acetoxidans
ATTCTCCCGATGGTTGAAGGCGATGACCGCCGGCTCCCCGTATTTGTCGATGCGGGGCGCGGCCGCGGCCTGTTCGTAGAAAGGGACCAGGCGCTCGATAATCCGGTCCACGTGCTCCTCTGTGAGTTCCCCCCGGTCCGCGACTTCGTCCATCATGCTCTCCTGGGGCATACGCACCATCTTCAGGGCGTATTCCACCGGGTGCCCGTGGCCGCCTACCTGCATCATACCTCGATGTTCGACAATGGGCAGAACGTCCAAATAGATTTCCGGGCACAAGCGCCGGTTGAGGACCAATTCCCGTTGCAGGTAAAAATGCCGCCGCCTTAAAGTGGTGAAATTCAGGAATCCCAAATCCACCGGCTTCTTCACCTTGTAGGCAAAAGAATCGGTGAGGAAGACCCAGGAGATGTGGGTCTGGACCAGATCCACCCGGGTGGTGGACTCGGGATAGGCCGCGGGGGCCAGCAAGGCGGCAGTCAGGTTCATAAAATGAATATAAGCATTAATCCCAGGAAGTGATAGGGAGCATTTAGCTATCAGCTTTCTGCCATCAGCTTTCAGCTTAGAAAAAACTCGGAATATCAATAATTACAACATCGGGCAATTAATATTCCCCAAGATTCTTTTCATCTTTAAGCTGACCGCTGATGTCTGACAGCTGAGAGCTGTTAGTGTGCTTTGCGGGCAGCGCTGCTATAATAACCCATTGAAACCATGAATTCCCCTCAAATAAAAACTGCCGCCCCTTCCTACTCCGCGCTCCTGGCCATCTGTTGCAGTATCGCGTTTGCGTCCTACCTGGGGTCTTACATGCGCATCCCGGTGGTGCCGCTCTTCGCGGTTTCCTTGAAGGCCACCACCCTGGAAGTGGGCCTGATCAACGCCGCGTTCCTGCTGATGTCCGGCGCGTTGTCCATCCCCGTGGGCATTCTCTCCGACCGCTGGGGCCGGAAATTGCTGATTACCTGTGGCCTGGCCGTTTCCGCGGCCACTTCCCTACTTCTCTATCTCAGCGCCACCCCGGGGCAATTAATCGCCATTTACCTGTTCTTCGGCGCCGGCCTGGCGGCCATCGGCCCCACGCTGATGTCCTACGTGGCGGATTTTTCCCCCGCCACCCACCTGGGCCGCTCCTACGGCTGGTACACCACCGCGATTTACAGCGGCATGAGCCTGGGACCGGCCCTGGGGGGCTTTGTGGCTCAATGGCTGGGATTTAGGCCGCTCTTTCTCATAGCCGGATTTTTTGTCTTTCTCCTCATCTGGGTGACCGTCTTTTTCCTGCCGGCCCACGCCTCACATCTGACCCAGCGGCCCGCCTGCTCACAAGCGCCCCGATTCAACCGGGAGATCCTCAAAAACCGGCCCCTCCTGGGCTGCTGGCTCCTGACCCTGGGGGGCTGCTTCGGCCAGGGCATGTTCGTCACCTTCTGCCCGCTGCTCACCCACGACCATGGCCTGAGCATGGGGGAGATCGGCCTGGTCTTCACCGCCCAGGCGGTATTTAACGCCCTCTCCCGCCTGCCCTTCGGCCGCCTCACTGACCGGGTGCGCAGCCGGGCGAAGCTGGCGGCCCTGGGGTTCGTCTCCTTCGCCGTTTTCCTGGCGGTCTTCGGGTTCTGCCGCACCCTGACGCAATTCCTGCTGATTTCCGTAGCCCTGGGGGTGACCATGGGGCTGTCCTTCACCCCTCTGGGGGCCCTGATCGCCGAAGTCGCGGCCCCCGAGGCCCGGGGCCTGGCCATGGGGGGCTATAACACCAGCATCTACCTGGGCATGATGCTCAGCTCCGCGTTCATGGGCGGGGCCATCAACGCAGTGGGGTATGAGATCAGTTTTCTGCTCAGCGCGGTGCTGGTACTGGTGGTGACAGGAGCGTTTTTACGGCTGGTGAAAGAAGTTCCGAGTTCCGGGTTCCGAGTTCCGGGTTAGGACCTCACGCAAAGACGCAAAGGCGCAAAGAAGCCGCAAAATATTCGGAAGTAAAAAGAGGTTCCTTTCCCCTTTTCCCCTTTTCCCCTTTTCCCCTTTTCCCCTTTTCACCCCTCCCCTTCCCCCAAGTCTTGGACTTGACCGCTCCAGTTGATTTGATTTAAGGTAAATAATCATGAAAGTCCTTCTCATCCAACCTTCCCAGATTCTGAAGAACGGCCGCCTGGATAAGCGCAAACGCCGCTGGCTTCTAGGGATGACCATGCCCTACGTGGCCGCGCTGGCTCCCCCGGACATCGAGGTGGAGATCAAAGACGATCTCCTGGAGGAGATTACCTTTCGGGAAAAATGCGACCTGGTGGGCCTCTCCTTCATGTCCCACCAGGCGCCCCGGGCCTATCAACTGGCCGCGGGGTTCAGAAACCGCAACATCCCGGTGGTCATGGGCGGGTTCCACGCCACCCTGGCCCCGGACGAATGCGCCCGGCACGCCGACGCCCTGGTGCTGGGAGAGGCCGAAGAATCCTGGCCCCGGCTGCTGAAGGATTTCCAGGCCGGGCGCCTGCAGGCCCGGTATCAGGCGAAGAAATTGTCGGATTTAAAGAACTTGCCCGTGCCGCGCTACGATCTGCTCAACCTCAAGCGCTACAAGCTGCTGAACATCCCCTCCCAGACCACCCGGGGCTGCCCCTATAATTGCAGCTATTGCGAAGTCACCCAGGTCTACGGGGGCAAGTTCCGGCACCGGCCGGTGGACGAAGTCATCGATGAAATTAAGGAAATCCGGCAGGTTACGGGCAGCGACTTCATCTATTTTGTAGATGACAACTTTGTGGCCAACCGGGAACACGCCCTGAAGATCATGGAGCGGCTCGTTCCCCTGAAGCTGATCTACGGGTGTCTCGCCACCACCAACGTGGGGGACGACCCCGAGGTCCTGGACCTCATGGCCCGAAGCGGCTGCCTCCACGTGAACATCGGCATGGAATCCATCAGTCCGGAGAGCCTGAAGGCCATCAGGAAAAAGCAGAATAAAGTAAAGGATTACGAGCGCCAGTTCAAGGCCCTGCGGGACCGGGGCATCGGCTATTCGGTGAACGTCATGTTCGGGCTGGACGGGGATCGCCCGGAGATCTTCGATAGCACCGTGGATTTCCTGATCAAGGCCAAGGTGCCGGTTTCCTTCATGTTCATCCTGGCCCCCCGCCCCGGCACCAAGGTGCGGGACCAATTGCTGGCGGAAGGCCGGGTCTTCGATCACGACTGGACGAATTATTGCGGCTTTAAGGTGGTCTACCACCCCAAACACATGACCGCCCGGCAGTTGGAGGAAGGCTACTGGCGGGCCAACCGGCGCTTCTATTCCCCCCTGTCCATTTTAAAGCGCCAGAGCCTGCACCTTTTTTCCCTGCACATGCTGCCGTTCAACCTCTTTTTCGCCTGGGCGGTGCGGCGGCGGTATCAGCCGTTGGATCATTATTTTTAAAAGAAATTCTCACGCAAAGACGCCAAGGCGCAAAAAGAAAAAGATTAACCGCAGAGGCGCAGAGAGCGCAAAGATTCGCAGAGGAAAAGATTTCTGCTTTGGCGCAAAACGCCAAAGCAGAAAACATTATCTCTGTGATTCTCTGTGCCCTCTGTGTCTCTGTGGTTAATCTTTTCTTGCGTCTTTGCGCCTTGGCGTGAGATATTTTTCAATTATTCCCTTGACATTTATATAAAATATTTTATATAAATATAAGATTCGCTTTACCCAATTTTTTTACCCAGGCAGGGGGATTACGGCCATGCACTGCGCAAGCGTAAAACCGGGAGTTGATTGTACCTTCATGAGCAAAAAGGGCTGTTCGTTCAACGGCGGCAAATGTCACACCATCGTGGAATCTTGTGAGGGTTGCGATCGCATCCTCATGTGGGAAGATGCAGGCTACTGCGGCTCCTTCCCCGATCCCAAGGCCAAGTGGCGGCAGGGACACTGCAATCTGGCCACGCACGTGAAAAAGGAAAAGAAGGAAAACGGCAACGGCAACAAAATCAATCCTCTTAAGGCTTCCAAACGCAAAGCCGCCGGCCGCTAATTAATTAGCGGCTGGGAACGGACAGCGCGGCCCTTTAGGCCGCGCTATTTTTTTGCCTTTTTCATATCGGCGTTAATCTGCGTTCATCTGCGGTTAAGATTTAACCGCCGATGAACGCAGATGAACGCCGATTTTTTTACTTGCCTAGCTTCTCCAAGGCTTCCTTGATCCTGGCCAGGCCGGTGGCGATGCGCTCCCGGGAGGTGGCATAGGAGAAGCGGATGCAGTTGTCCTCCCCGAACTCCGCGCCCGGCACCGCGGCCAGCCTGGCTTCCGTCAGCAGATAATCCGCCAGGGCCTGGGAATGGGACTGTCCCGGGGCCGGCTTCAGTTTGCCGTAATAAGCCGAAAAATTCGGAAAGAGGTAAAAGGCCCCCCCGGGCTTGGGGCAGGTGGCCC
>DYJG01000283.1 GCA_020723225.1 Desulfobacca acetoxidans
GGGGGGTGACGTCCAGCAGCAGCACGTCTTTCACTTCGCCTTTGAGGACCCCGCCCTGGATGCCCGCGCCCACGGCCACCACTTCGTCCGGGTTGACGCCTTTATGGGGCTCCTTGCCGAAGATCTCCTTGACCTTCTCCTGGACCTTGGGCATGCGGGTCATGCCCCCCACCAGGATGACTTCGTCGATCTCCCCGGCGGTGACGTTGGCGTCCTTCAAAGCCTGGCGGCAGGGGCCTTCCATCTTGTGGATCAGGTCCTCCACCAGGCCCTCCAGTTTGGCCCGGGTGACCTTGATGAGCAGGTGTTTGGGGCCGCTCGCGTCCGCGGTGATAAAGGGCAGGTTGACTTCGGTCTCCATGGAGGTGGAGAGTTCCATTTTGGCCTTTTCCGCGGCCTCTTTGAGGCGTTGCAGGGCCATTTTGTCCTTGCGCAGGTCAATGCCCTGCTCCCTTAAAAACTCGTCCGCCAGGAAGTCGATGACCCGCTGGTCGAAGTCGTCGCCGCCCAGGTGGGTGTCGCCGTTGGTTGATTTCACCTCGAAGACGCCTTCGCCCAGCTCCAGGATGGAGATGTCGAAGGTGCCGCCGCCCAGGTCGAAGACGGCGATGCGCTCGTCCTTCTTTTTTTCCAGGCCGTAGGCCATGGACGCGGCGGTGGGCTCGTTGATGATGCGCAGGACGTTCAAGCCCGCGATCCGGCCCGCGTCCTTGGTGGCCTGGCGCTGGGCGTCGTTGAAGTACGCGGGCACGGTGACCACCGCTTCGGTGACCTTCTCCCCCAGATATTCCTCTGCGGTCTGCTTCATCTTGGTGAGGATCATGGCGGAGATTTCCGCGGGGCTGTAGGTGCGCCCCCGAATCTCGATGTGGGCATCGCCGTTATCCCCGCGCACGATCTTATAAGGCAGAATCTTGAGATCCCGCTGCACTTCCGCATCGTCGAATTTTCTGCCGATGAGACGCTTGACGGAGAAGATGGTATTTAAGGGGTTGGTTATGGCTTGGCGTTTGGCGATCTGGCCCACCAGGCGTTCCCCGCTTTCGGTAAAGGCCACCACCGAAGGCGTGGTGCGGCTGCCTTCCACATTGGGGATGACCTTGGGCTCCCCCGCCTCCATGATGGCGACGCAGGAGTTAGTGGTGCCTAAATCAATGCCTATGGGTTTGGACATTTTTATCTTTCCTCCTAAACTTTTACATCAATGGGACATGAAGTTTTTTGGGTATTTTTGGCCACCGCCACCATGGCCGGCCTGAGCAGCCGGCTCTGGAGCAGGTAGCCCTTCTGAAGTTCTTTCAGGATGGTGCAATCCGGAACATCCGTGTTCTCTTCCTGCATCACCGCGTTGTGGAAGGTAGGATCGAAGGGCTGGCCCACACACTCGATGGGAGTGACTCCGAAGCGGGTCAGGGCTTTGAGAAAACCCTGGTGCACCAGCTCCAGCCCTTCCATCAGGGGGCCGGGCGCATCCAGTTGCCGGCCGTGTTCCAGGGCCCGCTCCAGGTTGTCGACGATGGGCAGGAGTTCTTTGATCAGGTTCTCATTGGCGAACTGGAGCAGGTCGGCCTTTTCTTTCTCCAGGCGCTTCTTCAGGTTATCCATTTCCGCGGCGCACCTGAGGAAGCGTTCGTAATTTTCCTGGGCTTCGTTGGGCTTCTCCGCCGGCTGCTCCGGGGCCTCCTGGACCTCCTGATCCGGAGGCGCTTCGGGTTTTGCGGCCTCTTGAGCGTCGCTGGTTACTTTAATCTTTTCTCCCTTATCCTTTGATAAGGTCATGCGTCTCTTTCTCCTTTATTTCCAAACCACCTGCCGCCGGCGGCGATGCTTAGGACACCGGGCAACGACCGGGGGTGGCTTCAGCTATGCCACTTCTTGAGCAAACCGGTGACCATGGAGGCGGTATAGCGCACAATGGGAATCACCCGGCCATAATCCATGCGCATGGGGCCGATGACTCCCAGGCTGCCCACCGGCGTACGGTCGCCGGAGTAAGACGAGGCCACCACGCTGAGCTGCATCTCCGGGAAGTGCTCGTCCGGGCTGATGATGATCTGCACCCCATGGGAGGCCAGGGTTTGATCCAGCAGGGTGATGAGGTGGTGTTTTTCCTCAAAAGCCTTGAACAGGGTGCGGATTTTTTCCACGTCCGCAGCGAATTCGGGGTAATCCAGGATCTGGCTGGTCCCCTCGATGTACAGCTCCTCCTCCTCTTCATTCTGGAGGGCCTGGCGACTCAGACTCAGGGCCTGGGTGATCATTTTGTCGAACAGATTTTTGTCTTCTTCCATCCGGGCCAGAATCTGGCGGCGGGTCTCCCCGAGAGTGAGATTCTGGCAGAGTTCGTTCAAAAACTGGCTGAAGCGGTCCAACTGGGCCTGGGTATACCTGGCCGCGGCGCGCACGAACCGGGTCTGCACCTGGTGATCCTGGGAAACCAGCACGGTGAGCACGCCATCGCCTCCCAGAGAGATGAACTGGACGTGCTTCAGGCGCATTCCTTGGGGCCGGGGGGGCAGCACCAGGGCCGGGTGGCCGCTCAAGGCGGAGAGCACCCGGGAGGCCTGGCGAAAGAGCTCCTGGGGCTCGGCCGCGGGCAGGTCCAGGGCATCCTGGATCTGCTTCTGCATCCTCTGCCCCAATTCCACCACCGGCAGGATGTGGTCCACGTAATACCTGAACCCCAGGGCCGTGGGCAGGCGCCCCGCGGAAGTATGGGGCTGGCGCAGGTAGCCGCGCTCCTCCAGATCCATCATCAGGTTGCGGATACTGGCCGGGCTGAGATGGAGCCCTGAAAGCTTGGCCACCATCCGGGAACCCACCGGCTCTCCGCTGGCAATATATTGGATCACCACGGTCTTCAAGACCCGGGTGTACCGTTCTCCCAAAAGTTCCACGATCTTGCTCATAGGGGCGATATTATAACTACGGCAATTTTATAAATTAATAATGCTATAAGAATTTGTCAAGAGATATAGAGAGTAGTGTATCAGTTCGAAAATCTAGTAAGGAAATTCTAGGTTGAGGCTGTCCCCTATGCCCAATAATTGGTCATAGTTGTCTATCGCTTAGTTCAATCATTCTGACATCTGTCGAGACCGGTTTGAAATTTAATAAATAAAAAAACGGCGCGAAGCCGCATTCTATGTTCTTGTTGATATAAAATCAACGTGTTCACTTAATTCTGGTCTAATAGGATTTCTCAGAGGATCAAGTCCAACCATCATGCCTTCCTGTGTTGCAAGTTTTAAGGCAGGTACTATATCAGCATCGCCGCTAATTATTATTAATTTTTCTGCTAATCTTTTTGTTGCTATAGAAGCAATGTCGAGGCCCATTTTCATATCTACAGCTTTTTGTTCTATTAAAGGCAAAACATCTTCCTCAGTAAGATTATCAACAGTTATTTTTTTATTTAATAAATCTTTGAGTTTGTCGGCATTTAATATCCACCCATTTTTTTTCCAGATAGTTTTTCCTAATCGTAGGGCAAAATTGGGAGTTCTTTTGATTGATTCTAACAGTTTAAATTGTGCTTGGGCAACAGGAGTTTTACCAAAATCAATTGCCTTTTTAGATACTGGATTATGACCTTTTTTATCTAATGGTGCTGTATCGTAATAAAATATTCTATATAACGTATCATCACCAATAGGATGTTTTAAGCAATAAGTGCGTATATTATGTCCATCGTAATAGAATGTCTTTAGTTTATATATTCTTTTCCTCATAAACCAACCATCTATCATAAAAACCACTTTCATTTTTTCTTTCCCAGAAAAAGCAAAGCCCCGTGGTCGGTTTCGGGTCTATAACTAGATATACCAAAACGTTGCACGGGGCGCTTTGTACTTTTTTCTATATAAATTATCGGCATTTCCATGATTTTGTCAAGGATTTTTTTGAATATTTATATGCCAAAATTGATTGAAAGTCATTTAAATTATTTAACTAAAACGCCAGCCGTATGTGAGGAACTATTGACTCCAAACTGGAGGCCGGAATCCACGTTGCGCTACCCCTGGCAGCGGTGGCGAACGTTCTCTCCTTCCACCATATAGACCACCTGTTCGGCGATATTGGTGGCGTGGTCGCCCACCCGCTCCAGGTTACGCACGATATTGATCTGGCTCTGGTCCGTGGGCACCACCTCCTGGTGGGCCAGCATATTCTCCAACAGATCCTGGGTGATGCTCCGATACAGGCCGTCCACCTCGTCATCCTCCCGGCACACCTCCCGGCCCCGGAGGACGTCCCGGTTAATAAAGGCCTCCAGGCTCTGGGTGAACATTTCCTGGACCTTGCGGGCCATGGTGAGCATCCCGGGATGGAGCGGCACAGGAGCGGACCGGACCAGCTCCAGGGCCTCCTCCGCCATGTCCACCGCCAGGTCGCCGAT
>DYJG01000284.1 GCA_020723225.1 Desulfobacca acetoxidans
CCCATACCATGGCTGCGGCCCGCTTCGGCCTGAAAGAACTGCTTCCGCCGCCGGTCAGGCTGGTTTCGGGGCCGGGTTGTCCGGTGTGCGTCACCGCCCAGGAAGATCTGGACGGCTTCCTGGCCCTGGGGGAGCAGGCCGGGATCATCCTGGCCTCCTTCGGGGACATGCTCCGGGTGCCGGGCACGTGCATCTCCCTGGAGAAGCTGAGGGCCAAGGGCGCGGCCGTGAAGGTGGTCTATTCCCCCATGGACGCAGTGGACCTGGCGAAGCAGGAATCGGGGAAAAACGTGGTCTTCTTCGGGGTGGGTTTCGAGACCACCATGCCCGCCACGGCAGTGGCCCTCCAGGTGGCCGCGGCGGATCAGGTGGATAATTTTTCGGTCTTTTGCGTGCACAAGACCATGCCCGAGGCTTTGAAGGCCCTGCTCTCCGGGGGCGAGGTCAAGGTTTCCGGGCTGCTCTGCCCGGGCCACGTGACCACCATCATCGGCGCTTCGGCTTATGATTTTATCCCCCGGGATTTCGGCATTCCTTGCGCGGTTACAGGCTTTGAACCCCTGGACCTGCTCTTGGGCATCGAATCCCTTCTCCGCCAGCTTTCCCGGGGGGAGGCGAAGGTGGAAAACGTCTATACCCGGGCCGTGCCGGCCCAGCCCAATCCCCGGGCCCAAGCGCTCCTTAATGAGGTATTTGCCCCCTCCGACGCCAGGTGGCGGGGCCTGGGAGTCATCCCCGGCAGCGGTGTGACGATCCGGGAGAAATATCAGAAACTCGACGCCCGCAGCCGCTTTGCCTCCATCCTGGCCCAGGTGCCTCCGCCTCCGCCTTCCGCCTGCCGCTGCGGCGACATTCTCCGGGGGGTGATGGCCCCCCAGGAATGCCCCCTGTTCGACAAGGTTTGTACGCCGTCACAACCGGTAGGTCCCTGCATGGTCTCCAGCGAAGGCGCCTGCGCCGCGGTGTACCGGTATGGCCGGGAGTGAAGAAAAAAGTAAAAAGTAAAAAGTAAAAAGTAAAAAGCGAAAAGCGAAAAAGCTGAAAGCTGATAGCTTAGAGCCATTGAAAAGCCGGATACCGAAGACCAAAGACCAAAGACCAAAGACCGAAGACCGAAGACCATACCAGATGGTGATTAAATGGATTTAGTATTGCTAAGCCACGGCGCGGGCGGGCTGGAAATGTCGGCCCTGATCGATAAAGTCTTCCTCTCCCGCTACGGCAACGCCGCGTTCAAGGGCGACGACAGCGCCACCCTGCAGCTGGGCGCCCAGCACCTGGCGATGACCACCGACTCCTACGTGGTGACCCCCATCTTTTTCCCCGGCGGAGACATCGGCAGGCTGGCCGTGGCCGGAACGGTGAACGACCTGCTCACCGCCGGGGCCCGGCCCCTGGCCCTGTCCGCGTCTTTCATCATCGAAGAAGGCCTGCCCATCGCCACCCTGGAGCGGATTGCCCAATCCATGCGGGAGACCGCCGCGGAATGCGGCGCGGCCATTGTCACCGGGGACACCAAGGTGGTGCCCCGGGGCTCCGCGGACCAGGTGTTCATCACCACCACCGGGGTGGGGGAAGTGCTGCGGGTAGGCGTTTCCGGCGCGGCTGCGGCTCCGGGGGATAAGATTATCCTCACCGGCTCCGTGGGCGACCACGGGGCCACGGTAATGCTGGCCCGGGAAGGCCTCCTGGAAGGGACGTCTCTGAAAAGCGACGCGGCTCCCCTGGCGGCCATGGTCATAAATCTCCTGGAGCAGGGGTTGGAGATCCACGCCATGCGGGACCCCACCCGGGGCGGCATCGCTTCCTCGCTCAATGAAATCGCCCGGCAGTCCCAGGTCTTGCTCGAAATCGAGGAGAGCGCGGTCAAGGTCAAGCCGGGGGTGGCCGCGGCCTGCGAGGCCCTGGGGCTGGACGTCTTCAAGGTGGCCAACGAAGGGAAGATGCTGATCTTCGTGGCCCCGAAAGACGCAGAAAAAGCCCTGGCCATCGTCCGCAGCAGCCCCTACGGGGAAGATGGAGGCATCATCGGCGAAGTGAAAGCCGGGCCTCCGGGCCGGGTGCAGGTGCGCACGGCCATCGGCACCGCCCGCATCCTGGACCCGCCCTCGGGGGAACTGCTGCCCAGGATTTGTTGATTAGATCTTTTGGCGAGAGGAAACCTAATCTGACTTGTGATCATCGGCATGGGCGGGAAAAGCCTTGCGGCCAAAAACGAGATTCTTCGGTCGCTTCGCTCCCTCAGAATGACAAGTAGGGGAACATTCGCAGAGGGCTCAACTTGGGAACAAAATAATTAAATTGATTCTCACCGGTGGCTTATCTTATAAAAGCTCTTATTATTACCCTAGCGGTTCGAACCAAAGGAATTCGGAAAGGAAGCATCTATGACACGGAAATGGATCGCGATTTTTGGGGTTTTACTTTTGGCCGCACAATGCACCGGGGAGCCCCAGGCCCCAAAAGGAGAACAGCAGGCCTCCAAAGAGGCGACCATCAAGTCGGACAAGGACAAGGTCAGCTACGGCATCGGGGTGTCGGTGGCGAAAAATTTTAAGAAGCAGGGCATCGAAGTGGACGTGGAACTCATGGCCAAAGGCCTGAAGGATGAATTCTCGGGCGCCAAGCTGCTGGTATCCGACGAGGAAATGAATAAGGCCTTAAGCGCTTATCAAACCGAACTGCGCCAGAAAGCAATGGAGGCCAAGAAGACGTCCGCGGAAAACAACAGGAAGGAAGGGGAGGCCTTCCTGGCGGAGAATAAGAAGAAAGAAGGGGTGATGACTTTGCCCAGCGGCCTCCAGTACAAGGTCCTCAAGGCGGGGACGGGGAAGAAGCCCGGGCCGGAGGACATGGTGGAAGTCCACTACCGGGGCACCCTCATCAACGGCACGGAGTTCGACAGCTCGATTAAGGCCGGCAAACCCATCATTTTCCAAGTCACCGGGGTGATCCCCGGTTGGACGGAAGCCCTGAAGCTCATGCCTGCGGGCTCCAAGTGGCAGCTCTTCATCCCCCCCAACCTTGCTTACGGCGAGCGGGGCTCGGGCGCGATCATCGGCCCCAATGCCACCCTGATCTTTGAGGTGGAATTGCTGGCCGTCAAGTGATGACAACGTAGCCCCTCTCTGCGTTCTCTGCGTCTGCGGTGCAAAAGATTTACCGCAGAGACGCGGAGGACGCAGAGGGCCAAAAATAGGGATAATTCCTATTTTTCCCGCCAGCGCTGCACCTGTTTCCGGGCCGCGGCGGTGAGCTCCGGCAGGGCCGCGGCCACCGCCGGGGTCAGCTCCAGCCCGTAGTCGATCCGGTCCGGCTCCACCCCGAAAATGACGATCTCCGGTTTGGCCTTGCGTTTAAGGAAGCTCAGGGCGGAGATGAGATTGAGTTCGTGGAGGGAGGCTTTAATCCCGCCCTTCTCCACGTCTTCGGTCCCGAAGGCATAGACCGTGCCCGGCTCGCCCCCGGCCTGCATGGCGTCGATGGCCAGGACCTTGTCGGCCCATTCCAGCAGGTCCAGGGCATTCAGCACCGCAGTGCCAACTTCCGCCACCACCGCGCCTTCAGGGGGATTTTTCTGCAATTCCAGGACCGCGTGCACTCCCACGCCGTCATCCATCAGGAGCAGGTTGCCCAGCCCGGCGATGAGGATGCGGGGTTCCCGAGGGGTAGAGCATTTTTCGTTTTTCGTTTTTCGTTTTTCGTTAAAAGAATCCATAAGCTCACTAAAATCGAATCTCTGCGCCCCGGCGGTGAATTTTCGGGTTCACCGCCGAGGCGTAGAGAGGGTAGAGAGAGGGCCATCGGTCCGGACCCGGCGCCGGGAGTGCCGGGCCCGGAGTAAGGGGTTAGCGGGTAGACCTAACCATGATGGTGGTCATGGTCATGGTTGTGATCATGGCCATGGTGATGATGATGGTGATGATGGTCGTGGCCATGGTCGTGGCTGTGAATCTCTTCCCCGCCATGATAATGGGCCAGGGTGAAGATCTTCTTTCCCTGGTCCGGCCGCATCACGTGCACCGCGCAGGAGAGGCAGGGGTCGAAGGAGTGGATGACCCGCACCACTTCCACCGGCTGGTTAATATCCTCCACCGGCGTGCCCATGAGGGCCTGCTCGATGGGGCCGCGGCGGCCGCTGTTGTCCCGGGGGGAGGCGTTCCAGCAGGTGGGGGTGACGATCTGGTAGCGGGAGATCCTGCCGTTGCTGATCCGCAGCCAGTGGCCCAACGCGCCCCGGGGGGCTTCGGTCAAGCCGATGGCCGTGGCGCTGGAGGGGATATTGGCGGTCACGGCTACCGCGCCGCTGGGGTTGAGCTGGTCCGCCCAGGTTACCATGGCCCGGGCCACTTTCAGGGCCTCCGCGGCCCGGGCCAGGTGCCGGTCCATGACGGAGA
>DYJG01000285.1 GCA_020723225.1 Desulfobacca acetoxidans
CGCGTCCAGGTCCAGGGCGAAGAGCTCCGCAGCGGGGTGGCTCCGGCGCAAGAGGCCGGTTAAATAACCGGTGCCGCAGCCGATCTCCAGGATGCGCCGGGGCGGGGGAAGTTCGGCCTGCACCCGCTCCAGCAGACTCCGGGCCATGAGACGCTGCACCCCCGCGTGCCGGTCGTAGGAGGTGGCTGTGCGGGCGAAATTGCGGCGAATGCTTTGTTTGATATCCATAGTTTCGGCGTTGTGATGAATAGCTGCCAGCTCTTAGCTCTTGGTCTTCGGTCTTTGGTCTTTGGTCTTCGGTCTTCGGTCTTCGGTCTTCGGTAAAAAAAAGCGCCCATTATCTTTAAAGATGAGTTGATAGCTGAACGCTGCTAGCCTCCCTGTCTTTCCCTGATCACTTCTTCCAAAATGCCATTAAACCTTTCCGCCTCAGTCCAGAAAGGAAGGTGGCCCGCGCCTTGTAATAGATGCAGCCTGGAGCCGGGGAGTTGTTCGTGAAGAAACCGGCCCTGCTCCGGCGGCACGATGCGGTCCAGGTCTCCCTGGATGATTACCGGGGACGCCGGCAGGCGGGCCATAAGGGGCCTCAGGTCCTGATTAAGCAAGTAGTCAAGGCCCTGGGCCAAATCCGCGGCGTTGCCGCCGGTAAAGAGGGCGGCAATCTCTCCATGAAACGCTTCTTCCCCGGGGGCCAGACAATTCCCGGCGAAGTCCTGCAACACCTTGGCTGGACTGTTTTTTAAGGCCCGGCGCATGGCCCGCACCGCGGCCGGGGGCTGGCCCCAGGGATGGCCGGCCTGGGAGCAGAAGACCGGGGCCACTCCCGCCAGGACCAGGCCGCCCACGGCCGCGGATTGCCCGGCCAACACCTCCAGCAGCAGCATCCCCCCCAGGGACCAACCCACGAGCAGGCAATCCGCCAGGGAAAATTTTTGTAGATACGCCTCCAGCCAGGCCGGGTCCCAGGCGGAGATGGTTGGGGCCTGCACCTCAAACCGCTCCTGGAAAGCCTGGATCTGCTTGCGCCAGATGGAGCCGTCCGCGCCCCAGCCGTGAAGGAATATTAAAGTTTTTATCAAACCAGCCCCATCTCCCGGCCCGTCTTGACAATGGTCTCCAGAGCATGGCTCAAGTCCGCGGCTGCGTGGGCCGCGGACAGGGAGAAACGGACCCGGGCCTTCCCCGGAGGCACCGTGGGGGGCCTTAAGGCCACGGCCATCAAGCCCTGATCCCTCAAGGCCGCGGCGAATTGGAGCGTGGGTTCGTTTTTCCCCACCAGCGCGGGCACGATCTGGGTTTCACTCCCCAGGGTGTCGAAGCCCGCGTCTGTCAAGCCCTGGCGGAAAAGCGCGGCTTGACGCATAAGGCTCAGCCTGCGCTCCGGTTCCTCCCGGACCATGGTCAAAGCCGCGGCGATGGCCCCCAGAACCGGCGGCGGCAGGGCCGTGGAGTAAATGAAGGAGCGGGCCCGGTTGTGCAGGTAATCAATGAGCCGCCGGTCCCCGGCCACGTAGCCGCCCAGGGACCCGAAAGCCTTGGAGAAGGTGCCCATATGGATGTCCACTGCGGCGGTAAGCCCCAGGGCCTGGGCCAGGCCCGCGCCCCCGGATCCCAGAACGCCGGTGGCGTGGGCCTCGTCGATCATCAGCCAGGCGCCGTAGCGTTCCTTCAACTCCACAATTTCCTTAAGGGGCGCCAGATCCCCGTCCACGGAGAAGACGGAATCGGTGATGATAAGTCGCCTCTTGCCTGCCGACGCCTGCTTGAGCATCTTCTCCAGCCGGTTCAGGTCCCGGTGGGGAAAACGCTCCAGGTCGGCTCCGGAAAGCTTGATGCCGTCCATGATGCTGGCGTGGTTGAGCCGGTCGCTGAAGATGACGTCCCCCGGCCCCGCGAGCGCGGCAATCGTACCCAAGTTGGCCATGTAACCGGTGGAGAAGATGACCGCGGCCTCCGTGCCTTTGAATCCGGCCAGCTCCTTTTCCAGTTCTTCATGCAGCCCCAAATGGCCCACCACCAGGCGGGAGGCCCCGGCCCCCGCGCCCCAGCGGACCGCGGCCTCCTGAGCCCCCTTGATGAGCCGGGGGTCCTGGGCCAGGCCCAGATAGTCGTTGGAGGAGAGGTTCAGCAACACCCGGTCCGCGACCCGCACCTTGCCGCCGGGCAACACCTCCTCCACCACCTGGAGGCGGCGGCGCAGGGATTGGGCCTCAAGGGCCGCCAGTTCTTGGGCGAGATCAGAGAACATGAATATGTTATTAGTCAGGGGATAGTAGACAGTGACAAGTGATAAGTGATAAGTGATAAGTGCTAAGTGATAAGTGATAAGTAAAAACCACATAACGAGATATTCACCCTTTACTGATTACTAATCACTAATCACTTATTACTTATTACTTATTACTTATTACTCCTGATTCAACCTCCTATAGATTCTTAAAAATATCTGCCTGGGAACAGATATCGTGCATCGCCTTAAAAAAAACCATCCTGCCTTCTGAAGACTCCGGGTTGGGAATTTCCGGGACCTTCCCCAGGATGGGGACGCCGGTGAGGGCCTCGATCACCTCGGGGTTGGTCTGTTCGGCCAGACCCGGCGCGGCGGAGCAGCGGTTGAGAATCACCCCGGCCACCGGCAGCCCGGCGTGACGCGCGGCCAGGACCGTGAGGGCCGTGTGGTTAATGGTCCCCAGGCCGGCCCGGGCCACCACCAGCAGGGGAAGTTGGAGCCAGCGGGCCAGGTCCAGGACCAGAAATTTGGTATTGACCAGGGGCACATAAAGGCCGCCCGCGCCCTCCGCCACCAGGAAATCGTAACGGGATGCCAGTTCCCGGAAAGCCAGGGCCACCTTTTCCAAGTCCACCTCGATCCCTTCCCGGGCCGCGGCCACGCCCGGAGCCAGGGGCAGCCGCAGGGTGATGGGGGTGAGCAGGTCCAGGGGTTCCGGCAGTTCCGCCAATTCCTTCACCCGCCTGGCATCGGTGGGAATGAGCCGGCCGTTCTCCTCCGGGCAGCCGCTTTGGACGGGTTTGAAATATCCGGCTTTCACTCCCCGCTGCCTTAAGGCCGCGGTGAGGCCGGCGGCCACCAGGGTCTTGCCCACGTCGGTGTCGGTGCCGGTGACGAAAAGGCCCGGGATTTCGGGAATATCAGGGAGTTGCAGGCTCATCCGGTTATAGGGTTCAGGGTTCAGGGTTCCGGGTTTTAGGTTCCGGGTTCCGGGTTCTGGGTTCTGGGTTTTGGTTCCAAGTTAATGACACCCGTAAACGCCGCTTTTTTCACTGATTACTGATCACTGATTACCGGCCCCTGGCCCCTGACCCCTGAACCCAGTTAAAGGGTGCGTGGAACGCACCCTACACCAGCTCCAGGTCCAGGTCGGCCAGCATCTGCCGGTCTTCTTCGGGGAGGCGGCCCTTGGTGGTCAGGTAATCCCCGGTCATCAGGCAGTTGGCCCCCGCGGCGAAGATCAGGGGCATGAGCGAGCGCAAAGTCACCTGGCGGCCCCCGCAGATGATGATGGGCCGCTCCGGAAGATGGAGGCGGAAGGCGGCGATTATTTGCAGGGCCTCCAGGGGGGTCAACAAGGGCCGGCCATAAAGCCCGGTACCCGGCAAGGGGTGCAGGAAATTTAAGGGAATGGCGTCCACGGCCAATTCTTTCAGGGCCTGGGCCAGTTCCCAGCGTTGGCCGACGGTCTCCCCCAATCCCAGGATGCCGCCGGCGCACACGGAAAGCCCCGCTTCCCTGGCCGCCTCGATGGTCGCCACCCGTTCGGCATAAGTGTGGGTGGTGCAAATTTGGGGAAAGAAGGAGGCCGCGGCCTCCAGGTTGTGATGATAGCGGGACGCGCCCGCGGCTTTCAGCTCTTTCAGGAAGCCCGGTTCCACGATCCCCAGGGAGGCGCAGACCTGGATGGGGACCTTATTGACGATGGCGGCCACCGTCTTGAGCAAGGCCTCCTGCTCTTTGCCGGAGATGATGCCCCGGCCGGAGGTCACCAGGGAAAAGCGGGCGGCCCCGGCTGCGGCGGCCCTGGTCGCGGCTTCAACCATGTCATCCTGGGCCAGCAGAGGATAGCGGGGCGCTTCTCCCCCGGCGCCGGCCGCCTGGGAACAGAAGGCGCAATCTTCGGAACATAATCCGGACTTGGCGTTGGTGATGACACAGAAACTGACTTGCCGCCCGAAATGGCGCTCCCGGAGACGCTGGGCCTCCGCCAGCAAGGGCCACATCCCGGCCCAGTCCCGATGAAAAATATCCGCAAATTCGTTTTGGCTGAGGGATGGCATACCTGGAAAGCATCTCTTAAAAAGGGGGCATTGTCAACCAATAGTGACAGTGTGGTTAACAATCAATATGAACAGGTCGCGGTCAAAGGCCTTTTCAA
>DYJG01000286.1 GCA_020723225.1 Desulfobacca acetoxidans
TGCTGGCGGGCGGGCTGGCGATCTATAACTTGCCCATTTCCCAGTATCCGCCCATTGCTCCCCCGTCCATCGCCATTGACGCGTTTTATCCCGGAGCCTCTGCGGAAACCGTGGAAAACAGCGTGGTGCAGATCATCGAACAGAAGATGACCGGGTTCGACAAGCTGCTGTACATGTCCGCCACCAGTGATGCGTCCGGCGCGGGGAGAATCGAACTCACCTTTGCTCCCGGAACCGATCCCGACCTGGCCTGGGCCCAGGTGCAGAACAAACTGCAACTGGCCATGGCGAGCCTGCCCGACGTGGTGCAGCGCGCCGGCGTCAAGGTCAGCAAGTCCACCAGAAACTGGCTCATCATTGTCGGCCTGGTTTCGGAAGACGACAGTATGGACGACATTGACCTGGCGGACTACGCCCAGTCTAAAATCGAACAGGTGCTGGCCCGGGTGCCGGGAGTGGGCGAAGTGGAAGTATTCGGCTCCCAGTATTCCATGCGGGTCTGGCTCAATCCGGAGAAGCTCACCGATTTCCGGATGACCATGGCCGATGTCATTCAGGGGCTTCAGGCCTACAACGTGGAAGTTTCCGCGGGCCAGTTCGGCGGCGCGCCCGCGCTGGACGGCCAACGCCTGAATGCCTCCATTATCGTCCAGAACCTCCTCAAGACTCCGGAGGAGTTCGCGGCCATCCCCTTGCGCATCAACCCGGACGGCTCCATCGTGCGCGTGCGCGACGTGGGACGGACGGAATTGGGTACGGAGCGTTACGGCAGCCATCCCCTTTACAACGGCCACCCCGCCACCGGCCTGGCCGTCCGCCAGGCCCCCGGCGCCAACGCCCTGAAAACCGGTGATGCCGTTAAGGCGAAGATGGATGAGCTGGCCAAGTACTTCCCCCCGGGCATGAAGGTCATCTATCCCTATGACACCACGCCTTTTGTGCGGGTGGCCATCAACGAGGTGGTTCTGACCCTGTTCGAGGCAATCCTGTTGGTCTTCCTCGTGATGTATCTCTTCCTGGGGAACATCCGGGCCACTCTCATTCCCACCCTGGCGGTGCCGGTGGTGATCCTGGGAACCTTCGGGGTCCTGGGAATGTTCGGTTTTTCCATCAATATGCTGACCATGTTCGCCATGGTGCTGGCCATCGGCCTTTTGGTGGACGACGCCATCGTGGTGGTGGAAAACGTGGAACGCATCATGAGGGAAGAGGGGCTGCCGCCCAAGGAGGCGACCCGGAAGTCCATGGGCCAAATCACCAGCGCCTTGATCGGCATCGGCCTGGTGCTGGCCGCGGTCTTCGGCCCCATGGCCTTTTTCGGCGGCTCCACCGGGGTCATCTACCGCCAGTTTTCGGTAACCATCATCTCCGCCATGCTGCTTTCGGTGGTGGTGGCCCTGATTTTGACTCCGGTTCTCTGCGCATCTCTCCTGCAACCGGTACCGCCGGGGCACCAGCCCGCGGACAACGCGATTTTTTTCCTGCGCCCCTTTTTCAGAAAATTCGACCGCTTCTTTTTCAATATGCGGGATAAATACGTAAACGCGGTCGCTTCCTCTTTTTCCAAGAAACTGGGCTACTTCGCGGTCTACCTGTTGATCGCGGCAGCGGTGGGATTCATCTTTTTGCGCCTGCCCACCGCTTATCTCCCCAATGAGGACCAGGGCGTCATGTTCGTTCAGGTGATGCTGCCCGCGGGTTCGACCCTGGAGCAGACCAAGCAGGTCCTGGATCAAGTCCGCAGCCATTTTCTGGTGGATGAAAAGGAAGCGGTGGCCTCCTGCTTCACCGTGGCGGGCCGGGGCTTTTCGGGAAGCGGGCAGAATACCGGGCTGGCATTCGTCATGCTGAAAAAATGGCACCTGCGCCCCGGAGCGAATTTGAAAGTAAACGCCCTGGCGGGCCGCGCCATGGCAAAGTTTTCGCAGTTCCGCAATGCCATGGTGTTCGCGTTCCCGCCGCCGGCGGTCCTGGAGCTGGGACGGGCCGGCGGCTTCGATTTCCAATTGCAGGACCGGGGTGGATTGGGCCACGAAGCCTTGATGGCGGCCCGCAACCAACTGCTGGGCATGGCCTCCCAGGATCCCCGGCTGATACGCGTCCGCCCCGCGGGGCTGGAAGATGTGACCCAATACCGCATCGACGTGGATTGGGAAAAGGCCGGGGCCCTGGGAGTGCCCATCAACGCCATCCACACCACCATCTCCTCGGCTTTCGGCAGCGCTTATGTGAACGACTTCATTCAGGGGGGGCGGGTCAAGCGGGTCTACGTCCAGGCCGACGCGCCCTATCGGATGCTGCCCAAAGACCTGGAGCGGTTATATGTGCGCAACGCCTCCGGGACGATGACGCCCTTCACTGCCTTCGCCGCGGGCCATTGGTTTCAGGGCTCGCCGCTGCTGGAGCGTTTCAACAGCTTCCCGGCGTTAAATATCTGGGGTGAACCTGCGCCGGGGAGAAGTTCAGGCGAAGCGATGCAGGCCATGACCGAGATCGTCGCCCAACTGCCCAAAGGCATCGGTTTCGACTGGACCGGGATTTCCTTTCAGGAGCGGTTGGCCGGTTCCCAGGCGCCGATACTGTATGCCTTTTCCGTCATCGTGATCTTCCTGTGCGTCGCGGCCTTGTACGAGAGTTGGGTTATTCCTTTCACCAACCTCCTGATGTTGCCCCTGGGGCTGTTCGGCGCGGCCCTGGCCACCTGGCTGCGGGGTTTGCCCAACGACGTTTACTTTCAGATCGGTTTCATCACCACCCTGGGGCTGACCACTAAAAACGCCATCCTCATCATCCAGTTCGCCAGAGAACGGATGATGGAGGGAGCCGGACTGATCGACGCCACCCTGGAAGCGTCCCGCCTGCGGTTGCGCCCGGTCCTCATGACTTCCTTTGCCTTTTTCTTCGGGGTCCTGCCGCTGGCCGTAGCCTCCGGTGCGGGCGCGGGCGCCATGAACGCCATCGGCACCGCGGTTACCGGCGGCATGCTTTCCGCCACCTTCATCGACCTCTTTTTTATTCCCTTCTTCTTTGTCCTCATCTTCCGCTACTTCAAGCGCGACCCAGGCGGCGCCAGCCCCTGCGCCGCCCGGTGATCCCTCAGTCTCCCGGGAGGGCCGTTAATATGAAAAAGAATAATTATGTGGATAAAGTATTTGCAGGCCTCGCGCCCCCCTCACCCTGCCCCCCTCCGGAGGGGGGAGAGGGGAATGCTTGGCATACCTATAAAAGATTAACTTATTCTTATTCCAGTATTAATCCCCTCTCCCCTCGGGGGAGAGGGCTAGGGTGAGGGGGGCATAATGATCGTAGGATTGCTTAATATACGCCGTGTCCCATTTCTCCGCGACTTGTGGGTAATGATCAGCCCCATGGGGAGGGGGAGTTTTAGGAGTCGTTTTTATGGAAGTTATTTTTGGGACGCAATACCAGCGCTATCGCTGATCCTCGGAGTGCTGATCTTTCTCGGCGGCTGCACCATGGCTCCGAAGTATGACCGGCCCGAAGCGCCGGTTCCCGCGGCCTGGCCCAGCGGCCCGGCTTATAAAGAGACTCCTGCCGCGCCGGGGGCGGCAGTCGCGCCCGACCTTAAGTGGCGGGAGTTCTTTGCCGACGAGCGGCTGCAAAAGATCATCGACACGGCCTTGAAAAACAACCGGGATCTGCGGCTGGCCGCCCTGAACGTGGAAAGGGCAAGGGGGTTGTACCGCGTCCAACGGGCCGAGTTGTTGCCGAAGGGGGAAACCAAATTCATCGCCACCAAGCAGCGGGTCAGGCTTTCCAGCCAACCAGGTTTGGTGACCCTGGAGGAATACGGCGTCAATCTTGGCATCGCCGCCTGGGAGGTCGATTTCTTCGGCCGCATCCGCAGCCTGTCGCAGAAGGCCTTGGAGGAATACTTCGCCACGGAAGAAGCCCGCCGCAGCGCCCAGATCCTGCTGGTCTCCGAAGTCGCCAACGCTTATCTGACCCTGGCCGCGGATCGGGAAAACCTCAAACTGGCCCAATCCACCCTGGAAACCCAGCAGGCCGCCTATAATCTGATTCGGCGGCGTTTCGAAGCCGGCATCGCACCCGAGCTGGATCTGCGCCAGGTGCAAACCCGGGTGGATTCGGCCCGGGTGGACGTGGCCCGCTACACGGAACTGGCCGCTAAGGATGAAAACGCCCTGAACCTGCTGGCAGGTTCGCCGGTCGCGGCCGATCTGTTGCCGGGAGAATTGAGCGCGGTCAAATCCTTGCCGGACGTATCTCCCGGCACGTCGTCCGAAGTGCTTCTGCGGCGCCCGGATATCCTCCAGGCGGAGCACGTCCTCAAGGCCGCCAATGCCAATATCGGCGCGGCTAGGGCCGCGTTTTTCCCCCGCATTTCCCTAACCCCCGCGGTG
>DYJG01000287.1 GCA_020723225.1 Desulfobacca acetoxidans
CGGAAATTGCGCCAGGCGGCTAACGATAAGCGGCGCCACTTTGCGCTGGATCATGGTTTTCTATTTTAGAAATATATTTCTAATTTGCAAGGATAAAGTGATTGAAACAGATAACCGGCCCATCGCCGCCGAGGGAGCGGAAAGAGGATATCCCCCTCCTCCTGGAGCATTTCCGGGATCAAGAAGGACATGAAGTCCATGGACCTGTATCTGGAAGCCCTCTACCGGGTCATCTATATCAACGCCGAGAATTTGGTGGGCTTCCATAACCCCTCTGAAGCCGGGCGTATATTGAGGGATGCCCTGGCCATGGCCGGCAAGGCCGATGCCTTATTACGCCTTTGACTGCGCTGCGGCGCTAAAAGTCTCGAGTATTATGAATATCGGCCCTCATACCTTCGAAGAATTTCTCCAATTAGTTACATCCTTTCATGGACATGCCGCTTCCGGGGTAGTTTTGGGCGGGATCGCGGCCCTTGCCTGGATGAGTTCCGCCACGATGCTCACCGCGATCTCTTCGGGGGTCTCGGCTTCGATGGCCAGGCCGATGGGCGAATAAACCCGGCCAAAATCCGTCCGGGAGAAACCTTCCCGTTCCAGAGATTCATAGATGGCGTCCCGCTTGCGGCGGCTGCCGATCATGCCGATGTAACCGGCCTCGGTCAAGAGCGCCCGGCGCAGCACGGTCTGGTCGTGGGTATGGCCCCGGGTGACCAGCACCAGGTAGCTGTCCCGGTTGATTTCCAACCCATCCAGGGCGCTTTGGAAAGAGTCCAGGACGATGACCTCATCAACCTCCGGAAACCGCTCCCGGTTGGCAAACTCCTGCCGGTCATCCAGGACCACGGTTCGGAAGCCTACTTTCTTGGCCAGGGGCGCCAGTTGTTGGGAGACGTGGCCGGCGCCGAAGATATAAACAGTGTCTTCCCGGCCGAGGGATTCGATCAGATATTGCCTTCCCTGGAAGGAGACCAACTCCGGCTTGCCAGCCGCGGCCTGGGCGGTGAGCGCCTGAATTGTTTGCTGATCCAGGTGGCCGATGATCATCCCCTCGCTTTTAAGGAGAGATTGTCCAACGGACTCCGGAATATCACAGCCGGAGGGCAATTCGGTAATCAGCCGGGACCGTTTCCTTGCCTCCGGAGTAGCAGCGATGTTGCGGTAAAGCTCAAGATGGTTCGGCTCAGCGGCATCCAGAAATTGCACCAGGATCTGGACCGCCCCTCCGCAGACCATGCCCATCCGGCTGGCGTCCCGGGCATTAAGCACATACTTTTTGAGCACCGCCTGGCCGTGACCGAAGACTTCTTTGGCCAACTCCCGCACCCGGGCTTCCAGGATGCCGCCGCCGATGGTGCCGACGATGGAGGAATCCCGGCGCACCGCCATCCTGGAGCCCACGGCCCGGGGTGCGGACCCCGAACGGCTGACGATGGTGGCCAGGACCAGGCTCTCGCCGTCGGCCAACAAATTGGCAATCAGGTGGAACAGATTCCCGTAATTCAGGGCGAACTTTTCCTCTCCCGTCACCTTGGTCCGGGTATCAGGCTGAGGGAAGGAATAGCCGATCTCCAGCAGTCCTTTTTTAAATCATTACTCCAGGAATTAAACCTGCCGCTATCCAATTCCTCCAGGCGCTTGTCTGCTTCCGCCCGCCAGAGGGCCTCGGCGTCGCTATCTTGTGTCTCATCCAGGCTTTCAATGAGCAAGCCGGTCAGGATAATCCGATCTTTCTCAGCCAGACCCAAAACCTTCCGGAACAATCCCGTGGTCTCGGTATTCATCGGGTAAATTCCTTCTCTTGCGATCATTTCGCTTTCTTCTATGGTAATGATTATCTTTACGATAGTCAATTCTTACTGCCATTGGTTGTCAATAGCACATACAGATGTCCGGTTTTCATAGCACATGAAATGTCCGGTTAAGTTTTATAGGCAATGCTCCTTTCCTTAAGTTATTGCCAATGAGCTCGTCCGGGAGGAGAAAGGAAGATAACTTGACATCCGGGAGACGTTTCGCCGCCTTTTGGAAAAATGCGGATCTGACCCACAGAACCCGGGGCGCCTGAGCACCCCGGGGTAAGTCCGGAAATTTCCGGGGCGTACTGGCGGCGACTATTTATTAATCTTTACAAAATAGACCCCGGATACGGTCCCCTGTTCCCGGAGTTGAAAGGTTGCGCCTTCCGTATCAGAGATGGCGACCAGATCGGCAATGCCGGCGATGGAGGCGATGACGGCGGGCGTAGCCGAAAGTGTGGCGCTGTTGGCCGTTTGGACGCCGTCGTTGCCGGCGCTGATGAAATTAATCTCGGTGGGAGAAGCGACACTGACCGTTGCATAAATAATATGGCTGAGGCCGGCTCCGGCAGGAGTGGCGTCATTGCGGAAGAAAGACACCTCGAGGCGCACGTGGGCCGTGGCCGGGGCCTGATTGCTCAGAACCGGGGTGGTGCCGAATCCGCTATTAATAGTGGTCGCTTGGACCCGGGCCAGCAGAGCCGCCACTTGCTGCTGTAGTTCGTCCACTTCGGCCTGCAAGGCGGCTACCTGCTGATCGACAAACAGAATGGCCTTGGCGAGAAGCTGGAAGGGCCTGCCGTGAGGCAGCCTGTCCAGAATCTGCACCAGGGTCGGGTTAGGCGGAAAAGTAGGCTTCTTCTTGGCCTCCACGGCCATGGGGGCCATGACCAGCGCCAGCATCAGCAAGGCCAGGACTACGGCCACCCCTGTCTTCTCCAAAGACCTTGACCTTCTCTGCTTCATGATATCCATCCTCCCTAGTTATTTATAGTTCCAGCGGCGCCAAGGCCGCTGTCAAGCAGGGGCCTGCTCTCACATGACCTTGGGGATGGGGGGTGGCGGCGGCTCCGGCAGGGACCCGGACCCCTCTTCCTTCGCGGTTTCAGGAAGGGGGACGGCCTGGGGGGGTTTTGCCTTCCGGGGTTTTTTCTTCGTTTGTTTGGCCACTTCCACGGGGTGCGGCGAGAGATAGCGCGAGATTACGTAACCTATGGCGCCATCCTTCTTTACCCTGACCTGAGCCCATTTTTGGATTTCCCCCATCTTTTCCACTTCCGCATTCAATTCCAGGGTGGAGACTTTGGAACAATCGGTGTCCGGACAGACCCGCAAACTGAGCCGGTTGACTGCCACATAAAGAGTGGGGCGCACCGGCCGGGGCGGGGACGCCTTCGCCGCGGCCGGCGGCGGCAGCGGCGGCGCTGCTTTCTTAACCTGAGGCTGACAGCCCAGGAGGCAGATGACCAGCCCTAAAGCGCAGAGCCGGACGCCGGGTGGGTTCAAGGTTTCCCCTGGGATTTCTGGTACTGATCGTAGACATAACCTCCCAGGAGCCCCGCGCCCCCGCCGGCGGCCGCGCCAAGAGCGGCGGAGCCGGCCACTGCGCCGATGACCGCGCCACCGGCCGCCCCCATAGCCCCGCCGCTCAATACCCGTTGTTCAGTATAGGACATGCCGGAACATCCTCCGGCGGTCAAAATAGCGGCAAAAAGCAGGACTGATAGTTTATTCATATGACCTCTCCTAAGTCGTGGAACCATTTTATGTTTTAGACGCTTCGGGCTTTAGAACTCCAGGTGGCAGGGGCCCGGGAAAAACCGGACACCCTGCCGCTGGAATTGATCCCCTGAAACCCGTCTACCCTCAAGTCCAATTATGGAAATTAAGCAGGAATGAAGTCTATGAATGGAAAGGCCATTTTCATATGGTCAAGTTGACCATATGAAAATAAGAAACGGGGACTAGGAAGGGTCCATGATGTAGTTTTGCGAAATGGCGTACTTGAGCAAATCGGTCATGGTCTTGAGGTTAAGCTTCTCCATGATGTTATAACGGTGGCGGCGCACCGTATTGGGACTGATATATAAGACCTGGGCGATTTCCTCGGTTTTTTTGCCTTCCGCCAACAGTTTTAGGACTTCTCTTTCCCGGGTGGTCAGCGGGGTGGTCTCCTCCATCTCCAGGACCAGGCTCGTCATGGCGCCGGCGAGTAAAGGGGAAATATATTGGCCGCCGTTTCTGATGGTCTGGACGGCGCGAATCAGTTCGCCCCCCGCATCCTCTTTGATGAGAAACCCATGGGCGCCATCCGCCAGGGCTTGGCGGATAAATTCCTTTTTCCGGTGCATGGTCAGAACCAGAACTTTGACCGCCGGATGACCCTTGCGTATTTCTCTAATGGCTTCCAGGCCGCGGAGATTGGGCATGGAAATGTCCAGGATGACCAGGTCGGGGGAAGACCTCTTCAGATACTCCAGCAGCTCCAGGCCGTCATTTACTTCCTCGCTGATCACCAAATCATCGCTGCGTTCCAGGATTTTCCTGAT
>DYJG01000288.1 GCA_020723225.1 Desulfobacca acetoxidans
GCTGTTGCGCTTCCGACTCAATTCCGCCTGGCTGGTTTTGGGAGGCGCGATTATCGGTTATGTAGCCAGAGGAATTGGATAAAGGATCATGCATGCAAAAAGACAACAATTTTCAATACAATCTTCTATAAATAACCGCTCAAGAACTTATCACAGTCCTGAAAACCTCGGCTCGCCATATCTTCATTTTTACATAGGCAGGCGATAAGTCGCCCAGATAGCAAGTTATTAACCGACATACTTCAAAGCTCACGGCCAGGTCATGTTGAATCTCCTGGGCAATGCCGTCAAATATACCCAGGGCCGGAATCCGGCCAAAATTGAAGTGGGGGGCCGGAGCGAAGGGGACGAGAATATTTACTACATCAAAGACAACGGCGTGGGTTTCGATATGAACTATGCCAATAAACTGTTCCAGGTCTTTCAACGCCTGCACAGCCCGAAGGATTATGAAGGCACCGGCGTCGGCCTGGCCATAGTGCAGCGTCTTACCCACCGTCACGGCGGCAGGGTCTGGGCGGAAGGCAAGGTGGGTGAGGGCGCAACCTTCTATTTTGCCCTGCCTAATAAAGCTGAGTTGCCGTCTTCGGGGGGGGGGGATAGAAGAAATAGATAGTGATTACAATGTGATATCCCGCAGCTAAAATCGCCTCCGAAATGCAAGCCCTCACGCCTTGAGATAGTGTTAACTGCATCTATGCTCAGGAAATTATCACGGCCCTGATATCAGTTCGCTTGTTTTTTTAGGCTTCTTGGGCTTGAAGAGCTGCGCGAAGACAAAGGAAACTCTTTCGAGGCCTTTTTCCGCCCGCCTTGCACAAGTTTTTCCCAACTCTTTATTATTGAGTGATTTCCACGACCAGGACCTGTCCCAGGGGCTTCCCTTTGATGGACAGGGTCCTGGAAATCCCCTGGAATTCCACCTTCAATTTGGTCTCCCCGGCTCGCAGCACGGTTATCTCCACCTGGCGGCCTTGAACGGGTGAGACTTTAACCATCTCGGGGTCCGCCGGGGTCCAGCTTGGCTGGATGGGCGTCTCTTTTCCCCGGGCGTCCAGGCCCATGGCCATCGCCTCGATCATCAGAGGTTTTTTACCCTCCTGGACCCTGGTATATTTGGGCGGGGAAATCCAGCGTTCGCCCATGTACATACCTTGGGTGATCCGGGGATCCAATTTGAAAATCACCTTGATATCCTTGAGCGCCGCGGCTTCGGGGCTCGGGGCTTTCTGAGCCTGGCAGAGGCCGGTCAGAAGAACCAAAATCGAGGCGCCTAGGGCCAACAATCTGGTCGTGCGGAAAATATGCGGCATCGTTTTTCTCCTTGCCTTTCTTATGGGATATTCATTGCTATCAAGTTAAAGAAGTATAGCCCTGTTTGAGGGCATAGCGCGCCAACTCGACGTTGGTCCTGATATTTAATTTCTTTTTGATATTTCCCAGGTGAATGCGCACCGTGGATTCGCTGATGATCAGCAATTCGGCGATCTCTCTATTCGATTTTCCTTCCGCCAGGTATTTCAGGACGTCTTTTTCCCGGGGCGACAAGGGTTCGGCACCTTCGGGGTTGGTCCAGGATTTCATCTGAAAACTTTCCTGCACCAGTTGGGAGACCAGGCTGGAAATATAAATTCTGCCCTCGCGGATGGTGTTGATGGCGGTGATCAGATCCTCAAACGCGTTTTCTTTCAACAGGTAGCCGTCGACTCCGACTTTAAGGGCCCGGGAGAGGTGTTCCCTGGTTTTGTACATGGTGAGGATCAGGATCTTGATGTCCGGATGATGCCGCTTGATGTCCTGGGCCGCTTCCAGACCCGAGACGTGGGGCAGGCCGATATCCAGGACGACCATCTGCGGAGAGAGCTTCTCAATGGCCGCCGCCAATTCCGAGCCGTCGCTTACTTCGCCCACGACTTCCAGGCCGGAAATCTCCTGGAGACTCTGTTTGACGGTTTCCCGGAAAATGACGTGGTCCTCAGCCAGTAGAAGACGATAGGGTCGCATCCTTTTTTTCCTCTTGTTTGATGGGAATATTAAAAGTGATCCTGGTCCCGACGCCGGGTTTGCTGCGGATATTTAAAAAACCTCCGGCCAGGCGGGCCCGTTCCTGCATGGCCGCCAGGCCGATTCCCGTCTCATAGCCTTCCCAGCCTCCCGCCTCTCTTAAATTGAAACCCCGGCCATTATCCTCGATGCTGAAGACAACGCGGTCTTCGTTTCTCTTGACGTTCACGGTTATTTGCGAAGCCTGGGCGTGGCGGGCGATATTGGTCAGAGATTCCTGGAAGATCCGGAAGATATTTACCTGCTCTAAATTGGCAAACAGATGGTCGATGCCGTTGATCTCGTCGGGAGACCAGCGGATATCAAATTGCTTGCCAAACTCCTCCAGGAGATTGATTATGGCAATGGCTAGCCCGAATTCCTCCAGGGAAGCCGGGATTAAATCCCGGGACAGCCTCCGGACTTTTTCGATCACCCCTTCCAGATAATCGAGCAAGGATTGGAACTCGGCCCTGGTCCTCCTCTTTTCTTTGGCAATCCGGTGGAGCTGAAATTTCAGAACCATCAAGGCCTGTCCCAATTCGTCGTGCAATTCCATGGAAAACCGGTGGCGCTCTTTTTCTTGAACCATCAGGAGTTGAGAAGAGAGGAGCCGGAGTTGATGTTCGGACTCCTTTAAGGCCTTTTCCTGTTGCCGGTAAAATTGAACATCCCGGTTACGCCAGAAGTAGGCCACGGTGACACCCGACGTGGCCACCAGGGCGATCAAGAGAATCCCCACCAGCACGGCTTGCTCTCGGAGCACGGCCTCCATTTCCGCGGCGTCGATTTTCGCCACGAAAAACCAGGGGGAGTCCGGGATGGTCCTGGTGGCTGCCAATACCGGGATGCCGCGGTAATCCACACCCCGGACGATGCCCTCATGCCCCAGGGCCGCCTTGACCGCCGGAACGTCCGCCCGGTCCAGGGGCAGGCGCAGGTTAAGGGGCGCATCAGGACGAGAGGGGAGTTCATTCAGGCAAACTATCTCCCGGCCTTCACGCCGCACCAGGACAAATTCAGCGGTGGAGCTGGGAGTAGGCCTGGATTCGATTATGGGATAAAGCATCAAGCGGGGGTTAATACAGAGGAGAACCACACCGGCGTTTATTTTTTGACCGCTTTTCTGAAAATGGATGGGGACTATGAGATCGAGCCTGATTCTCCCTTCCGGATTAAGATGCATGTCGCTGAAAATTATCTTACCTGCGGAAATGGCGGTCAAGGCTTTCTCTTTGATAAACGGCGTCAATCCCCGGGAATCGAAAGGAATAGCCAATTGTACAATTCCCCGGGAATCGAGCAGCCTGATGGATTCGTACATATCCTGCTTCAAGCCCTGGAGCCGGTGAATAATCTCCTCCCTCTGCCCCGGCGGGGCCTTGCCGTCATACCATTCCTGGACCTCGGAGGCAAAGATGGGGTCGTCAAAGATCAACACCGCGTCATGCATGCGTTCCTGCCGCCAGGCCACGATTTGGCTGACCTTCAAGTTGGCGACGGCGTTGAGCTGGGCTTCCGTCTCATCCCGGAAGTGGCCCTGTTGATGATCATAGTACCAATAACCCAACCCTAAAATTCCTCCCGAGAGGAGCGCGAAAATGAGCAGCAAGTGCCAGGGGATTCTCCAAGGGCGATGGGGGAGATTATCAGGCATAGCTTTTTTACTTTTTATTGCAGCAAGTTATCGGTTTCTATCCCCCAGCATAACCATTCTCGTCTGCCTTTGCCATAGGCAAAAGTATCCATATGGGGATCAGAAAAATTATTACCGAGCCCGCGAATTTATAACTTTACTGACTCAGTTTTGCGGCGATCCGCAAGCTGGGCCTGAGACGGTATTAAAATTGAAACTCTTGCACTGTTTTGGTAAGATTAGTGCTAAGTTAATATTTATCGGGGTCCCCCCCATGTCCCTCGCCAACACCATAACCCTGGCCCGGCTGCCGCTGCTGCTGTTGTTGGTGGCCATCCTTTTCGTGCCGCTCAGGTCAGTGCGCCTTTTGGGATTGGGACTGCTGATCGTCCTCTATCTGCTGGATTGGTTCGACGGCTATGTGGCCCGGCTGCGGAACGAGGTCACGGAGATGGGCGCGGTCTTGGACGTGGCCCTGGACCGGGCGGTGGAAAACATCCTCTGGATCACTTTCATGTGCCTGGGGATGGTCCCCTTATGGGTGCCCATCATCTTTCTGATCCGTTCTTTCATTGTGGACGGCATCCGGGGTGTGGCCCTGGCCCAGGGGAAATCGGGCTTCGGCATGATGCACTCCCCCTGGGG
>DYJG01000289.1 GCA_020723225.1 Desulfobacca acetoxidans
CGTCCACGCCGCCGTCCACCACCCGCCGGTCGTTATAAGTGAAGATCCGGGAAAAGGTGCCGTAGATAACGGTGTTCAGGAACCAGCGCCAGAAATGGTCCATGTACCATTTCTGGATGAAAAAGTTTTCCAGGGCCGGGAGCTTTCTAATAAAGCCCTGCCACTTGGCCCCGGCGCGGCCCCAGTCGAGCCAGGCCAGGCCGATGCCCCCCAGGGCGCAGCTTACTGCGGAGACCAGAAGCACATAGTTTAGCTCGTGGGGATGGGATTCGCCCAGGAGGAATTTCTCCAGGGTGCCCTGCATGAATCCCAGGACCAGGGTGAAGCCGGCCAGCACGATCAAGGGAAAGGACATGACCCAGGGGACGCCATGATGCTCGTCGTGGCCGCCATGGCTTCCATGAGCGGCATGGGCTTTATCCGCTTCAATCTCCTTCGGCTCCACATCCTCCACCAAGTGGTGGGAACCGTGGCCGTGGCCGCCCTCTTCCCGCACGTAGTATTCTTTCCACACCGGGTCGTTATCCTTACGGGGGAAGAGCATGACGAAGATCACCCGGAAGGTGTAGTAAGCCGTGAGAAAGGCCCCGAACAGCGCCAGGGCGACCCACATCTTGTTGGGCAGGTGCCACAACTCGGCGAGCACCGCCTCCTTGCTGAAGAAGCCGGAGAAGGGAAAAATCCCCGCCAGGGCCAGGGCGCCGATGGTGACCGTGACCATGGGGATGGCCAGTTTGCGGCCCCCGTCTTTGCTCATGACGAAGAAATCATTGGTGCCGAAGTGATGGATAAAGACGCCGGCGCAGAGAAAGAGCAGAGCCTTGAAGGCCGCGTGGGTGGTGAGGTGATAGTAGCCGGCGAACAGGGTGCTGCCGCCCAGGGCCGCGGCCGACAGGCCCATGGCCATGAACCCGAGCTGGCTCACGGTGGAATACGCCCAGACCTGCTTGATGTCCTTGGCCACCATACCGATGGTGGAGGAGAGCAGCAGGGTGATGGTGGAGATGGCGAGCACCACGCTCATGGCGGTGACGGACCCGGCGAAGAAGGGGAAAAGCCGGGTGATGAGATAGATACCCGCGGCCACCATGGTGGCGGAGTGCAGCAACGCGGAAACGGGCGTGGGGCCTTCCATGGCGTCCGGCAGCCAGACGTGGATGGGAAACTGGGCGCTTTTACCGGCCACCCCGCAGAAGATGAGCAAGGAGCAGAGGGTGAGCTGGGCTTCCGTCAGCTTTTTGGTGAGCGCGGCGTTGTTGATGTCAAAGATGCCGAGGCCGAAGATGTTGATGTCTTTCAAGAAGAAGGTGAGGAAGACCAGGCCCATGAAGAAGCCGATGTCCCCGAAACGGGTGACCACAAAGGCCTTTTTGCCGGCTTCGCTGGCGGAGAATTTTTCATACCAGAAGCCGATCAATAGATAAGAAGCCAGGCCCACCAACTCCCAGGAGATGAACAACTGGAGCATGCCGCTGGCGGAGACCAAACTCAGCATGGACATGCCGAATAAAGAGAGGTCGGCGTAAAAACGGGCGAATCCCGGGTCCCCCTCCATATAGCCGATGGAGTAAATCTGGATAAGCCAACTGATGGTGGCGACAATGGCCAGCATCAACAGGCTCACCGGGTCCAGCAGGAAACCGAAGGGAACGAGGACTGCGTCGGAGACCAGCCAGTTGACCTGGGTGACGATGGGCTTGGCCATGGTCACCGTGTCTTTGAGCCTGAAGAACAAGGACCAGGCCAGGATCAGGGGAATGGTGGAGCAGGTCAGGGATATGGCCAGGGAGAGCTTGTGCCGCCTCCAGGTAAAGATCATGATTACCGCGAAGGACAGGAGCGGTAAGGCGACGATGAGGAAACAGGACAGAAAATTGGGATCGCACGCGCCCATGATTAACCCCTAAGCTCAGTGGCGTGTTCGATGTTGATACTCTTGAGCTTCCGGTACACGGCCACGATGATGCTCAAGGCAATGGCGGCCTCGGCGGCGGCCACGGCCATGATGAACAGGGTGATGACCTGGCCCACCGCCGGGTGGGGGGCCAGGAAGCGGTTAAAGGCCATAAAATTGATGCTTGCGGCGTTAAGGATGAGCTCCACGGAGATCAGGATGGCGATCAGGGAGCGCCGGGCCAAGACGCCGTACAAGCCGATGGCGAAAAGCACCAGGGCCAGGTAGAGGTAGGTTTCCAGTTGGTTGAAGACCAGCATCAGGGACCTCGAATGTTAGCTGCTGCTGCCGCGGCCGCCCCGGGCGATGACGATGGCGCCCAGCATGGCCACTAGTAAGAGTAATGAGACCAGTTCAAAGATCAGGGCATAATTGGTGAGCAGGTAATGGCCGATGGTGGTGACGGACCAATCCGTGCTCCGCTGGGCCGCGGGGACCCATTTGGTCTTTTTGGTCAGGAGGAACAAAAAGACGAAGACCAGGCCCGAACCCACCACCGCGCCCAGGATTTTCGTGAGGCTCCGGGGGGGCCGGGGGAGATACAGGGGTTCGGAGAGCATGATGGCGAAGCAGATGGCGATGCAGATGGCTCCCACGTAGATCAGGATTTCCATCAGGGCTACGAAGGGGCTGTTGAGGTAGAGGAACAACCCGGCTACGCCGATCAAGGACAGGACCAGACCCAGAACATTGTGGAAGATGTTGCGCGCGGCCACGGCGATGAGGGCGCCGACGAGGGTCATGGCCACCACCAGGAAAAAGGCGATGGTGGCGATTCCCTGGGGGGAAAGAAAACCGCCGGGGATCATTCTTTCACCTCCTCAGCAGGTTTTTTCGCGGCTGCGGCCTTGGCCTTGGCTTCCTTTTCCCGGGCCTCTTTGGCTGCGGCTTCGGCGGCTGCGGCGGCGGCGATCTCCTCGGCCGTGGGCACCGGGGTGGGGGCCAAACCTAAGGCCTGCTGCCGCTTCTGCAGGAGGATCAGGTGGTCGATGACCGCGTCCTCTCTTTTGAACCCCGCCAGCCGGTATTCGTCGGAGTATTCCAGGGCGGTGGTGGGGCAGACTTCGGTGCACAGGCCGCAGAGGCTGCAGTAGTAATGCTCGTGGACGTAACTTGTGGCCCTTTTCTGTTTTTCGCCCGGGAACTTGGCCCCTTCCACGGCGATGAGCTGGGAGGGGCAGATACGGGAGCACATCTCGCAGGCGATGCACTTATGGGTCTTGGTCTCGGGATCAATGATGAGCTGGGGATAACCCCGGTAGGCCGGGCTCATCTTGATCTTTTCCCGGGGATATTGGACGGTGACGATGGGTTTGGTGAAATAGCGGATGGTGACCGCCATGCCCATAAGCAGGCTCCAGAAACCCACCAGAATCTCTTTGAAGTAAGTCATCATTGCTGTTCAACCTTCATTTAAGGCACGGTTCCTCAAAAGATTTTCAAGGCCAGGGCGGTAAGCAGCAGGTTGACAAAGGACAACGGGATCAAAATCTTCCAGGCGAAGGTGACCAACTGGTCGAAACGTACCCGGGGGAAGGTCCAGCGGAACCACATGATCAGGAAGATGAGGGCGTAGACCTTGATCAGGAACCAGACCACCCCGGGGAGCAGGGGTCCCCGCCAGCCGCCCAGGAAAAGGACGGCGGCCACCGCGGAGACGATGAACATGTTGGTGTATTCGGCGAGAAAGAAAAGGGCGAAGCGCATGCCGCTATACTCGGTATGGAAACCGGCGACCAACTCGGATTCAGCTTCAGGGAGATCGAAGGGGGTCCGATTGGTCTCCGCGGTGGCGCAAATGATATAAAGAATAAAGGCCAGGGGTTGTACCAGGATGAACCAATAACCGCTTTGCGCGGCGACGATGTCCGTGAGCTTAAACGACCCCACCATGAGGATGACGCTCATCACCGTGACCAGGAGGGGAATTTCATAGGCGATGTTTTGGGCCACGGAGCGGAGCGCGCCGAAGACCGCGTACTTGTTGTTCGAGGCCCAGCCGCCCATGAGGATGGCCAACACGGTGAGGGTGGAGAAGGCCAGAATCAGGACGATGCCCACGTTCATGTCCTTGATGACCCAGGTCTGGGAGAAGGGGATCACCAGGAAGGTGAGGAGCACCGGCAGAAAAACGACGATGGGGGCCAGGTAGAAGATGGGCCGGTCCACCTCTTCCGGGGTGATGAGCTCCTTGCCCATGAGCTTGACGGCGTCGGCCACGGTCTGGATGGCGCCGTGGGGGCCGACTTCCATGGGGCCGGGGCGGAGCTGCATATGGGCCGCGACTTTGCGCTCCATCCAGATGAGGAACAAGGCGTTCACCGAGACCAGGGCGATGACCGCGATGAGGCCCACGATCATC
>DYJG01000290.1 GCA_020723225.1 Desulfobacca acetoxidans
CCGTTGATCCTGTTCGATCTGATGTATCCCTTGTTCCGGTTCACCGTGGAACAGACTGACGTGGACAAGAACAAGACCGTCATCGTTTACGGCGGTTCCTTCAGCCGGCGCTTCGACCTGGAACTGGCGCGCTCGTTGAAAAGCAAAGGAATGGAGCGGGTGGCGGTGCTGTCGCCCTACGGAGGCTGGTCCACCGCCTTTCCCCTGGAAGGGCAGAAGCCCAAAGAACCCGCCAGCCTGCCTCTAGGTATTCCGGGATATATCGAATGGATACCGGTAGGCATCTTCGCGCTGATTCTCATACCGCCCGTCATCCGCAGCCCCTACCTGTCGGTGGCCTGCCGGCTGATTCTGGGGTTTATCTTTATCTCCTTCGCGTTGAGCAAGATCATGCGGCCCGCGGTCTTTGCCCTGAACGTGGTGGATTACGGGATGATGCCCGCCTTCGGGGTGAATCTGTGGGCCCTCGTCCTGCCCTGGGCGGAGCTGGTGGTGGGGCTGTTTCTCATTCTGGGCATCCGCACCCGGGCCGCGGCCACCTTGATCGGGGCCATGAACGTCATCTTCATTGTGGGCCTGGTGAACGCCATTTTCCATCATCTGCCCATCAACTGCGGGTGCGTCGGTGAAGTGGGGGAGCCGGTCAACTGGTGGAAAGTCACCAAGAATGCCGGGATGCTGGTCATGTGCGTCCAAATTTTCCTCTACGATCGCTTTTTTGTCCTGGATCGGGGAGGGTTTACTTTGCGAGAAAGAAAAATATGAAAAAAGACTCTCTGAAGTGGGCCGCGATCCTTGGTCTGTCAGTCGTTTGCCTGGTCCTGGCCGGCTGCGGGGAATCCCGCTCCCCTTTTGCCGGGACCTATCGATCCGTGGAGCCCTTCGTGGGCAAGAGTTACATCGACCTGGAACTGAAAGAGAACGGCAAAGGAACCTGGACCTTGGAAGGGAAACCCGTGGAATTCACCTGGGTGGTGAATGACGGCAAGATCTGGATTTACACCAAATCCGGCGCCATCATCATCGTCACCCCCGGCGAAGGCGGGAAGATGTTGTCCGCGGATATGACCGCCGACTGGCACCCCGGTTGCCCCCCCCATGCTTGCGTAACCTTTCGGAAGGTTTCGGAAGGAGGCTGAAGCATCCGCCTTATGTCTTTCAATCGCAAAAATTCGCGCATAAAACTTCGTTGGGCCGGGATTTTTCTCCTGTGCTTGGGGTTGGCGGGTACGGCCGCGGCCGCCTGGGGGCAGCGGGGCGGCGGGGTGGAAGTGCGCCGGCTGGGATTGAGCAGGGTAGGGGAGAATACCATGCTCACGGTGGTGCTGAGCCGCGCCGTGCAGCCCCGGGTCTCCACCCGCACCCAAGGCGGTAAACCGCAGTTGGTGGTGGAATTTCCCCAGGCCCAGGCCGGGCGGTTGCCCGGCCGTCTGGCCGGCGACGATATATTGGTGGAACAGGTGCGCACCGAGTCCGCCCCTGCCGGCGGGGTCAAGATCGTGGTGGATCTTTTCCCGGAGACGCCATACAAATTTTGGCGCCAGAGCCGCAGCGCCGAAGGCGGCCAGGCCCAGTTTATCTTGGGCCTGACCCCGGACCCCGCCGCGGTCCAGGCCCGGCAGGCTCCGGCCCCGGAGCCGCCGGAGCCGGAAACGCCGCCGGCCGTGGCCCAAAGGGAACCGGAGCCTCCGCCGCCTGCGCCGGATGATTACGGGTATAAAGAGGAAAGGGGGACCGTGGCCACCGGCAGCTTTGCGGAGTTGCGCCGCCTCATCCCCAAGGCTGGTCCCTTGCTCCAGGGTTTGGAAAGCGACGGCTGGGCCGTCTCCGAGGCCCGCACCTATGACCGCCCGGGCCAACGCTTCAGCCGGGATTTCGTCCTCACTCAACGGCGATATCCCGAACTGGCCGTCAAGATCGTAAATTTGCCGGCCAGTCACCCCAATGTGCCCAGCATCAATATCATTATGCTGACCACCGATAACCTCCGGGGGGAAACGGCCGAGAAATACCGGGGTATGCGGCAGTGGAGCTTCGCCAAGATCAAGCAGAACTTCGAAGATATCGGCGACTTCTTCGACGACGCCTTAAAGCCCCTGAGGATTAAATTACGCCAGGAGACCAAGGACCTGGTCCTGCGGGACGCCAAAGTCTTTCAGACTTTTTTGCAGCGGGCCTGCCCCCAACAACCCCAGCTCTCCCAGAAGTTCATGCAACACGTCAATGAAAAGGTCAACCAGCGCTTCGAAGGGGTGCAATACACCCTTTCCGAAAACCCCCTGGTGATCCTGAACATGGTGGATTTCCTATACGTCAAGGCCTTCTTCCTGGAGGCCGGTTAGAGAGGAACATTATGGCCGGCGAAGTGACTATCTTCGGCAAAAAGAGCTGACCCTTCACCACCAAGGCCCGGGAGGCCAAAGCCAAAGAAGGGTTGCAGGTCGTGTATCGGGACGTGGTGGACGATCCCCAGGCCCTGGAAGAGATGCTGCGCCTCTCCCAGGGGGAGCGGAAGGTGCCGGTGCTCATCGAGGCCGGCCGGGTGAGCGTGGGCTTCGGAGGGTCATGAAAAGTCTGAGGACCCGCGGTCGCGGGTCAGGGAAGCATGGCTATTCTGAGGGCGGCCAAGAAGCCCTGCGCCGCCCCCAGAAGGATAAGCCGCAAGATTAAAGATATTTCCCAAGGTCGCAAATCAGTCCATCTCTTTTCCGCTACTTCTCCCTCAATCCTTGAATTCCGGGGAAATTGAAACCTCCAGAGGCCCTGCATCCGCCGCCGGGGAAAAAGAGGGGGGAACACCATTTTTTTGCCCGAAAATTTAAGTTTGCGGCCGACGGGCCGGTGGGGTTCCAGCTATAATTTTATCTATAGTTAATTATTTGAATTAATTATTTAATTAGCAGATATTTAACATAATCTTCTTAATAGCCTTTTCTAGAAATATTATTTCCCACAAGATAAGAAAAATAACTGTTTTTAAGGGAAAAATTCCCACCATTTACTGCCAATTTAGTAGATTTAAAAATTCATTTCCAAAATATCTAGATTCGACGGCCATATTATGAATAATTTCCTTAAATATTAGATAATTACCATATAATTGCAAATTTTTTTCTTGACAGGGTTTTGGGCTTGTGCTATAAGTCACATAAATTTTGCACGAGCCCGCGTGGATGGCCCAAGCTGGTACGCTTCAGACCTGGTAGAAAACGGAGGGGACCTGAAGTTGGCCAGAAGACCCGGAGGCGGCATTAGCCTCCCGGCAGGACGGCCCCAGGACTGGTCGGCGCATTTACCGGCAAAGCCTTCCCCCGGCTCTGGTCCCAAGTTTTTCTTAGCAATTTCCTTTCTCACTTAATTCCCAAAACAACCTAATCACGATAACTGCCCCTTTGGAAAGAGAGGGAAGTATGAGAAAGTTGACGATTCTCTGTCTGCTAGGTTTGATAAGTCTTCTGGGTTGGCCGCAGCCGACCATGAGTGTGACCATGTCGGTGGTTACGGTGACCGCCTATCATCCCGGAGTTTACGGGGGGAAAGGCGTTCCTAAAGGGATGACCGCTTCCGGCCAGAGGGTGGCCGAAGGCATGCTGGCGGTCAGCCGGGATGTGGAGCGGAGCCTCAACCTCGGCTTCGGCGACCGGGTCTTGCTCCACGGCATGGGGGTCTTCGAGTTTCAGGACCGCATGCACCCCCGCTTAAAACAGAAGGCGGACGTCTTTATGACCACGAAGAAAAAGGCGCTGAAGTTCGGAGTGCGGCGTTACGTGGTGCTGGTAAAGATGGCGTAGGTCATTTGAGGCGTTCGATGTAAGTGCCGGTGCGGGTGTCCACCTTCAAACGGTCGCCTTCATTGATAAACAGGGGCACCTGGATCACCGCGCCGGACTCCAGGGTGGCGGGCTTGGTGCCGCCGCTGGCGGTGTCCCCCTTGAGGCCCGGGTCCGTCTGGGCCACGGTGAGTTCCACGAAATTGGGGACCTCCACGGCCACCGGCTGCTGGTTGAAAAACAGGACCTGCAGGTTCATATTTTCCGTCAGGTAGAGGACCGCGTCCCCCATCTGCTCGCCGGTGAGCATGATCTGCTCGTAGGTTTCGTTGTCCATCAGGCAGTAGCTGTCCCCGTCCTTGTAAAGATACTGCATCTCCTTTTCCATCAGGTCCGGCTTTTTCACCCGCTCCCCGGAACGGAAGGTCTGGTCCAGGACCCGGCCGGTGAGCAGGTTCTTCAGCTTGGTGCGCACGAACGCGCCCCCTTTGCCGGGTTTGACGTGCTGAAACTCGACGATCATATACGGGGCGCCGTCAAGCTCGA
>DYJG01000291.1 GCA_020723225.1 Desulfobacca acetoxidans
GGGGCTCTTCGCTCCGAGGATTATCGCTGGTGACCACCAGCAATTGGGAGCCCCGGGCCGCAGCCTGGCCCATCAGGGGGCGTTTGCTCCGGTCCCGGTCCCCGCCGCAGCCGAAAACGGTGATCAGGCGGGAAAAGTTCAAGGTCCGCAACGCCTTCAAGGCCGAAGCCAGGGCCGCAGGGGTGTGCGCATAATCCACGAAGACCGCGGGGCCTTCTTCGGGGCCGAAGCGCTCCAGACGCCCCGGAACCCCTTTGAGCGCGGCGATGCCCCGGGCCGCCTCCTCCGGGGCCAAACCCAGGGCCAGGGCTGTAGCCGCGGCCGCCAGGATGTTGGCCAGGTTAAAGGGGCCCACCAGCCGGGACTTGATCTCCATTTCTCCGGCAGGCGTGGCGAGCCGGGCCTCCAGGCCGTGGGTCCGGAATTTCGTGGCCAAGGGCCGCACCTGGCTCCGGGGATGGTTGCCGTAGGTGAGCGCGGGCACGGAGACCCGGCGGTGCAGCTCCTCGCCCCGGGGGTCGTCCAGGTTGAGGACCGCGATGCCCCCGGAGCCGCCGTTGGCCAGAATTTCCAGGAAAAGGCGGGACTTGGCGGCGAAATAGTCGTCCATCTCCCGGTGATAGTCCAGGTGGTCCTGGGAGAGATTGGTGAACACCCCCGCGGCAAAGAGGGCGCAGTCCACCCGCCGCAGGTCCAGGGCGTGGGAGGAGACCTCCAGGAAGACGTGGGAGACGTCTTCCCCGCGCATTTCCCGGAGCAGCATTTGCAGGTCCAGGGATTCGGGAGTGGTCACCGGGGCCGGCCAGGCGCGCTTTCCCACCCGGTAATTGACGGTGCCCACCACCCCCACCCGATGGCCGGCCGCGGCCAAGATGGCCTCCAGCAGATACGTGGTGGTGGTCTTGCCGTTGGTGCCGGTGATGCCCACCAGGACCAGTTCCTTGCTGGGATGGCGGTAGAACGCGGCGGAGAGGTGCGCCAGGGCGTACCGGGCGTCAGGCACTTTCACCACAGTAACTCCCGGGGGCGGGGCCAGGTCCTGTTCGGTGACGATGACCTTGGCGCCATGGCCTAAGGCCGCGTCCAGAAAGCGGTGGCCGTCGGTCTTGGCCCCTTTCAGGGCCACGAAGACACCGCCGGGGACCACTTCCCGGGAGTGGTAGGCCACGCCGGGGACGGGCATCAGCTCATCCCCGATAATAAGGCAGCCTTCCAAACCGGCCAGGAGCTCTCTTAATGTCCGGGTGTCGCTTTGCATTCTCCGTACCGGTCCTTGTTAAGGTCAAATCGGGAAGAAGGTCAGGGCAATATTTCCCTCGTCCCGGGATACCGGCCCCGGGGACCAGGGTGAGGGCGAGAATGGTTTCTTCAACCGGTTTCTAATAATCCTATAAAAATTTTGCCTCCCTCGCAAGCCGCCAGCCGTATGGTCCCGGCGCTTCAGGACTGGGACCGGAACCTCACCCGGCAGGTGGTGTTGGGGTTAATGGCGGTTCCGGGCGCCGGTTCCTGGCTGACTGCCTGGCCGCTGCCCTCGAAGCGGCAACGCAGTCCGGAACGGTGCAGCACGTCCAAAACCTGGCGGATGGTCAAGCCGCTCAAATCCGGCATTACCTGCAATGGTTTCTTCGGGATTGCCGGGCGTGCTTCCGGTTTCTTGGTCAGCGCTATTTGCGTCGGCGGCTTCACCGGCTGCGGCGCCGCAGCCTTGGGGGCCCGGGGCTTGGCCTCGGGCAGAGTATGAGCTGCAGCGGGAGACGGCAGCAAGCCCGCCAGGATGGTTTTCTGTTCGTCACCTTGGGGATAATGCCCCAGGAAGCGCAGGGACTGGGCCGCGATCTCCCGGAAAATGGGAGCGGCCACCACCCCGCCGTAAATCGCGCCTTTGGGTTCATCGATAATCACGGCAACGGCCAGCTCCGGTTTGTAGGCTGGCGTCAGACCGATGAACAGGGACTGAAATTTACTGTGCGAATAGGCCCGGCCCACCAGTTTCTGGGCCGTGCCGGTCTTGCCCGCGGCGGTAAACCCTGGAGGCGCGGCCGTCTCCGCGGTCCCCCCCTTCTGGGTCACGGTCTGCATAATTTCCAACATCAGCTTCGACGTGGCCGGAGAAAGAACCCGGCGGATGGGCCGGGGCTGAAATTCCTTTACCTTCCCCCCTTGAGGACTGACGATCTCCTTGACCAGCATGGGCTCCATGAGCACCCCGTCATTGCCCATGGCTGCCAGGGCCATGGTCAATTGCAGGGGAGTGACGGAAACCCCCTGGCCGAAGGCCAGGGTGGCCCGGTCGATGGCCGCCCGGGTGGTGCGCAGATTTTTCAGCAACCCGGCGTTTTCTCCGGGGAAGAAAATGCCGGTGCGGCTGCCGAAGCCGAAGGCCCGGAGATATTGGTCCAGGCGGGCGGGGCCGGTGCGGTTGCCGATTTTGGCGACGCCGATATTGCTGGATTTTTGCACCACCTGCTGCACCGTCAGAGTCCCGTAGGGGTGGGCGTCATGGATCACTTCCTTGGCGCCCAGACGCCAGGTGCCGTTTTCGCAATGGAATTTATCGCCGGCCTTGACCACCTGGGCGTCCAGGGCCGAGGCCACGATAAACACCTTGAAGGTGGAACCCGGCTCCAGGGCGTGGGTGACATGGCGGATGCGGCGGTGTTCTTCGGGATATTGGGCATAGCGGTTGGGATCCACCGTGGGCGTCTGGGCCAGGGCCAGGATCTCCCCGGTCCGGGGTCTGACCACCAGGGCCAGGCCGCCCGCAGCCTTCCAGTGGGCCACGCCCTTGTTCAGTTCTTTTTCAGCGATATACTGCAAGGTGCTGTCCAGGGTGAGGACCACATTGTTGCCGATGACCTCCGGGTCCCAGGCCTTTTCCCCGGTGACCACGATCCTCCCCCGGGCGTCCAGCATCTTCACGCACTTCTTGGGTTTGCCGTAAAGGTAGTTGTCGTACTGCAGTTCGATCCCTTCCAGACCCTGGCCGTCCAGGTTGCAGAACCCGAGAAGCGGCCCGGCCATGGTGAGTTGGGGATAATAGCGGAAGGCTTCCGGGATCAGGTAGACCGCGTCGATATCCCGGCGGCCGGTGAGCTTCTGCTTGGCCGCGGCTTTCTCCGCTTCGGCGAGCCAGGCCCGGAAAGCCTCTTCCTTTTCCGGGGTCAAATGGCGCTTCACCCAGACAAAGGGTTTGGCCCGGGTCAATATCTCCTTCAACTCCCGGACGTCGAACCCCAGGATCGGGGCCAGTTCCCGGCTGAGCCGGGTCGGGTTTTTAATCTGCGGCGGATGGGCCACCAGGGAATGCACCTGGGTGCTGGTGGCCAGCTCGTTGCCGCGGCAGTCCAGGATCTGCCCCCTGACCGGCAAAACGGGGCATAGTTTCTGGGACTCCCGGTTGGCTTCTTCCCGGAGTTCGGACCCCCTGATGATCTGTAACTGGAAGAATCTGCACACCAGCCACAGGCCCAAACAGACCAGGCCCAAGCCCACCAGGGCGATCCGGAGCCGGGTCCATTTGTCGAGGCCCGGAGTCATGGCAGTTGCACGACCTGGGAAGGCAGCGGCGGACCCATGCCGAATTGTTCCGCTAGCTTTTCCAGGCGGGAGACGGAGGTTAACACGGAGTGTTCAATGCGGAGCTTCCGCCGCATCTCCAGGTATTGCTTTTGGGTTTCCTGGGCCTGGGAGATCTGGTAATTCAGGTTGGTCTGCTGGAGATTGGCCCAGGCCCAAACCACCGAGGCGAGGATAAACCCCGCGGCCACCAGGACCAGGATGGAAACCCCGGCCTTCCACCACGGGGAGGGTTGGCTCGCCACCTTGCGGTTCCGGGTCATAAAAAGCTGCTCCAAGCTCCCTAACCGATGGGTCACCTGTTTGGCCATGCCATTTCTCCTTTCCCCACCGACTAACTACCGATTTTTTCCGCCACTCTTAATTTGGCGCTGCGGGCCCGGGGATTTTGCTCCACTTCCCCGGCAGACGGCGCCAGAGGTTTCCGGGTGAGACGCCGCATTACTCCGGCTTGCTCCCAGGCTTGCATCCGCTGTTTTACCAGCCGGTCCTCCAGGGAGTGGTAGGAGATCACCGCCAGGCGCCCTCCCGGCGCCAGCCAACCCGGGGCCTCCCCCAAAAAGAGGGCCAGTTCCTCCAGTTCCCGGTTCACCGCGATCCTCAAGGCCTGAAAGACCCGGGTGGCGGGATGTCTCTCCCCCCTGCGCCGCCCGGGTCCCTGGGCTTGCTGCACTAAAGCGACTAACTGGTGGGTAAACCGGAAAGGAT
>DYJG01000292.1 GCA_020723225.1 Desulfobacca acetoxidans
ATGCAGTAACTTCATATTTTTGTCCTTTATAATTCATTGTCCAGATCATTAACCCAATAGGTATTTTTTTAATATTTGATAACTTTTTCTCTTTGAGAAATTCTCCTGTTTTGAATGGAAGATTGATTTCCAAGGGACATAATTCTCCTGATTTTAAAACTTTTGGGAACCCTGATTTTATAGGTCCCAAACCATAATAACCTGCTGGGTAAATAATTTTACCATCTGGCCATTTATATTCTAAATTAACTTTTCCATTAAAGTTATTTAAGAGATTATCGTTATCATCTAACGTGCTCATCGAATTGCCAGGGGTAATCATAAATAATTTATCTATCACAAGTTCCTTAGTGCCTTCATTATGAAATAAAACGTTCATAGTTAAATTAGCTTTGGGGTCAGTAATTTCTAAATGCTGTACAGATAATATTAATTTAGAATAATTACTATCTCTAAAAATATAACTAGTTAACCACCAATAAGTACAAGAAATCATTGCCCCACCAAGGCCGACAATCAAATATTGATAAAATGGCGTAATATTCCATTTTTTGAAACCAGACATAATGACCCCCGGCAATTCGGATCGATGGATAAAATAAATGGTGAATATGGCGAAAGCTACCATCCATAAAGACCGAATATGGTCTTGCAGCCAACCAAATTTGAGCCTTTCAGTCGTTTTATTAACTAGCACGGGGAATAACCCCGCGGCCAAAATATACATGATAGCATCAAGCATGGTTGTTGTATTAACACAAACTTTTTTCATTTTCGTCTTTTTTCGGAAGCGATTATGCTTTCTTGAAACATTAATTTCATTGTGACAAAAAGTGCATAACCGCCTTTTTAAAAGGGGGATAGGGGGGATTTAGCAAAATCCCCATGAGGCTCGATTTTGGCCTGCACCCATAGCTCCTCCCCTCAATTTCTTTTCGCATAACCATGGAAATCCAGGGCTGGCTCTTCGACCTCTATCCCCTTAACGACCGCATGGTGTTGTGGTTTATCACTGCGAGCGGGGAACGGTTGCGGTTGGAGGATGAGTTTCCTTATGTCGCCTATCTGGGTGGAGCCGAAGCCCGGCTCCGGAGTCTGGCCCGGGCCTGGGGGGGGCGGGGCGAAGTGCGCCGGGTTTTTGCCGCCCGGGGCCGGGACCTGTGGAGCGGCGAGGAAATCTCGGTTCTGGCCCTGGAACTCAAGTCCTATAGCCATCTCCCCCGGCTGAGGAATTGGCTGGGGTCTCAAAAGGAGGGGCTGGCGGGGTACAACTGCGACCTGGACCCGGCGGCCTACTACCTCTATACCCGCAAGCTTTGGCCCTGCGCCTGGTATAGCCTGGAAGCCGAAGACAGCCGGCTGCTCGGCATCTCCCCCCTGGAAGAGCAGTTTGCCGTGGAGTTTTCCCTGCCTCCCTTAAGCTTTCTGACCCTGGGCCTCACCCGGGACCATCTCATTCCCCTGGGCATGGGGAACGGAATAGTGGTGGGCTGGGAGGACCAACGCCTGGAGCTGGAGGCCGGGGACCCTCCGGCCCTGGTCCGGGAGCTGGCCAGGGTGCTGCAGCGTCAGGACCCGGACCTGGTGCTGAGCGATTGGGGGGACGAAGAAATCATTCCGCCTCTGTGGCACTGGAGTGAAAAACACGGCGTGCCCCTGTCCCTGGACCGGGAGACAAGGGCCGTCCCCCGGCGCTTCAAGAACGGGCGCAGCTATTTTTCCTACGGCCAGATCATCTACCAGGGCGCGGCCGCGCCCTTTTTCGGCCGCTGGCACGTGGACCGGCGCAACTCCTTCTTCTTCCGGGAGGCGGATCTCCCGGGCCTGGCGCAGATCGCCCGCCTGGGGCAGATGCCGCTCCAGCAGGCGGCCCGGACCAGCCCGGGGACCTTGATCACCTCCATGCAACTGGCCCGGGCCGTGGCCGACGGCATCCTCATCCCCTGGCGCAAAGGGGAGCCGGAGCGCTTCAAGAGCGCGGCGGAACTCCTGGTCATCGACAAAGGCGGCCTCACCTTCATGCCCCCGGTGGGCGTGCATTTCCAGACCGCGGAACTGGACTTCGCATCCATGTACCCCACTATCATGGCTATTCACAATATTTCGCCGGAGACGGTGAATTGCGGGTGTTGTGGTGCGAGGGAGGGGGCCGGAGTAGTGATGAGGGGGGAAAAGGTTAAAAGGGGAAAAGGGGAAAAGGGATTGGTGGATATGAATCTGGGTCGGGAAGATTTTATTCCCCTTTTTCCCTTTTCCCCCTTTTCCCCCGGATTAAAGCCCCGGCTCTCCCCACTGGTCAGTGGCCGGCGGCCAGTGGCCAGTCATCAAAGGAAAGACCCCCTGACCCCTGACCCCTGGCCCCTGACCCCTAAAACGTGGTTCAGGGGAGAAGGTACAAAGCCAGGACTTGTACCCGAAGCCCGCTACCGCCTCTGTCGACAGCGAGAAGGGCTGGTGCCCCGGACGCTTCGGCCCATTCTGGTATTAAGGGAAAACCTCAAGGCCCGGGCTAAGGAAGCGGGCGCGGCGGCCGCAGCCCCGTATAAAGCCCGGCAGAATGCCTTGAAGTGGATGCTGGTCACCTGTTTCGGGTACCTGGGCTATAAAAACGCCCGCTTCGGGCGCATCGAGGCCCACGAAGCGGTGACCGCGTACGGCCGGGACAAGCTGCTTACCGCCAAGGAGATCTGCGAGGCCGCGGGCTATCGGGTGCTCCACGGTCTCACCGATTGCCTGTGGATCAAGAAGCCGGGGGTGAATAGGGAGGAATTGGAGGCCCTGTGCCGGGAAATCTCCGGGGCCACCGGCGTCAAACTGGCTATAGAGGGCATCTACCGCTGGATCGTCTTTCTGGCCTCCCGCCAGGACCCCAGGCGGCCGGTGGCCACCCGCTACTTCGGGGTCTTCGAAGACGGCAGTCTTAAGGTCCGGGGCCTTATCTGCCGCCGCCGGGATACCCCGCGCTTCGTGCGCCGGGCCCAGGAGGCGCTGCTGGAACTGTTATCCACCGCGACAGACGCCGCGGACCTGACCGCGTTGCGGCCGGAGCTGGAGGAAATGGCGGGGGATTTCCGCCGCCGCCTCCGGGAAGGGGACCTGACCCCCCAGGACCTGGTGATCACCCGGGTGCTGTCGCAACCCGTGGAGGAGTACCGGGTGGACACCGCCACCGCGTTGGCGGCCCGGCAGCTTCAGGCCGCGGGCATCCACTTGGTTCCTGGAGAAAAGGTGCGCTATGTGCAACTGGAACGCAAAGGCCCCAAGGAGACCCGGGTCCGGGCCGCGCCTTTTCTGGACAATTTGGACGGCTATGATACCGGGCACTATCTGGAGCTTTTGGATAGGGCTATAGATGAAGTGCTACTGCCGTTTGGGGAGATTGGATGAATGGGGATGGGATTCAATGGTCCGATGGTGAATTGGAAAGGTGTTATACATCCCAACTGTCATAAGAATCGCTTTTTTATGAAGTTTCTTTCTTCTTCCTTTCATCTGATAAGGCAACAGACAAACTTCGCTTTCCATCCAATAGTTCTCTTACTGCGGTATTGAGTTCTTCCTGTTCTGCACGAACCTGCTCACTAATCGGGAGCTTGGTAACTTCCATTTTCAACGCATTATCGCCAAATAATAGAGTTACTAATCCTCGTCGAATAAGAATGTTCTCTTTTTCAATTTGATCATGAGCCTCTGGGATGTAAAAGGCTTTTTTAACATGAACGGCATCGAATTCGTAACCGAGTGAGTTACCCATTTCAATTAGCAGGCTTGTCAGAAAGTCACTTCGTTTATCGTTCCACAACATCTGAAGTTGTTCGTCATCCTTGGGATAGCTGTTTAGGTGATCGAGATAGTTCTTCCAAGCATTAGTCACATTTCTATATTGCTTTCCTTGGAATTCTAAATCAATCATATTCAATGCCTGCACGTGCTCTGGAGATATTGTGGCTCCACGCGTGGCCATGAGAGTTTTGAATATTCTAAGCTTACGGCCACTCTCTTCCCGAAAAAGTTCAAGTCGCTTCTGCACTTGCACCGCTACTATCGGTGCCAGAAGGATCGCAAGAATAGTTAGAAGGTCAGTAAGTGTCATGTTTGAGAAGAAATTTTTAATGAAAGTAATTTATGTTAAATACTAGAATAAGAATTCAAATAATGCAAGTATTAAATTTTCTATAGAATCCCGCACGAGATTGGATTGCTTTTGAGCCCGCAAGGTGAGGGCATTATGCACCTTATATGACGCTGGACAAACTGAGACCTTTCAGGAGGAC
>DYJG01000293.1 GCA_020723225.1 Desulfobacca acetoxidans
CTGCCTATCGTCCAGACCCTAAGGAATGGGAGGAGGGGTTCAAGGTTAGGAGGGAAATTTCATGAAATGCACTAGGTGTGGTTCAGAATTAAGACCATTGACCACAGATTTGCCTTTCAAGGTAAGCGAGATGACCATTGTAATCTTGAAAGGCTTGCCGGTGCTGCAATGCGATAACTGCATGGAATACTTGCTGGAAGATTTAGTGATGAGCCGCGTCGAAGAGATTCTGCAACGGGCTGACACCGCAGCGGAATTGGAGATCATTCGCTATGCTGCTTAAAACAGGGGCAGGCTGGTTATTACTACTGACCACTGACCACTGGCCACTGGCCACTGGCTACTGAAAAAGGACTCCATGGAGCGGACTTCCGATGTATTGGTATTAGGCTCGGGACTGGCGGGATTGAGCTATGCCCTGAAGGTGGCGGAGTTCGCCACCGTGAATCTGGTGACCAAGCGGGGGTTGACGGACACCTCCACCAGCAAGGCCCAGGGAGGGATTGCTGCGGTCCTGGGGGCCGACGATCGTTTCGAGTATCATATTCAGGACACCCTCACCACCGGCGAGGGCCTGACCCACCCGGACGTGGCCGCCCTGGTGGTGCGCCAGGGGCCGGAGCGCATCGAAGAGCTGGTGAATCTGGGAGCCCACTTCGACATGGGCGCGGACAACGGCTTCGACCTGGGCCGGGAGGGCGGCCATTCCCGGCGCCGCATCATCCACGCCCATGACATGACCGGCGCGGAAGTGGAACGCATCCTGGCGGAAAAGGTGCTGGCCCATCCCAACATCCAGGTCTTCGAAAACCACATGGGCGTCAACCTCATCACCGAAGAAAGGGTGGTGCGCCGGGGGCGGTCCGTGGTCAACCGGGAAGCCAATTGCCTGGGGGCTTACGTCCTCAACTGCATCAACGGCGAAGTGGACACCTTCGCGGCGGCCGTCACCCTGCTGGCCACCGGGGGTGTGGGCAAGGTTTATCTCTACACCAGCAACCCGGACATCGCCACCGGCGACGGGGTGGCCATGGCCTACCGGGCCGGCGCGGTTATCGGCAACATGGAATTCGTCCAGTTCCATCCCACCTGCCTTTATCACCCCGACGCCAAGAACTTCCTCATTTCCGAGGCCCTGCGGGGAGAGGGCGCCGTCCTGAAGGACAGCCGGGGGCGGGCTTTTATGGAGAAGTACCATCCCCTGAAGGACCTGGCCCCCCGGGACACCGTGGCCCGGGCCATCGACCTGGAGTTGAAAAAGAGCGGCGCGGACTGCGTCTACCTGGACATCAGCCACCGGCCCGCGGACTTTGTGACCCAGCGGTTCCCCAACATCTCCGAGAAATGCCTGGAGTTCGGGATCGACATCACCAAGGAGCCCATCCCGGTGGTGCCCGCGGCGCATTACATGTGCGGCGGGGTGGTGACGGACGCCTTCGGCCGCACCAACATTTCCCATCTCTTTGCCGTGGGCGAGGTCTCCATGACGGGATTGCACGGGGCCAACCGGCTGGCGTCCAACTCCTTGCTGGAGGCCCTGGTTTTTTCCCACCAGGCGGCCCTGGCGGCCCGGGAGATTCTTCCCGGCTTCAAGGCCCCGGCGGAGGGCACGGTACCGGCCTGGAACCCCTACGGGGCCACGGACAGTGAAGAAGCGGTGGTGGTCACCCACAACTGGGATGAAATCCGCCGCTGCATGTGGAACTACGTGGGTATCGTGCGCACGGAGCGGCGTCTGCTCCGGGCCCAGCACCGCATCGATATGATCAACCAGGAGATTCAGGAATATTACTGGAATTTTTTGATCACCAGCGATCTTTTGGAATTGCGCAACATCGCCACCGTGGCCGACCTCATCATCCGCATGGCCCAGCGCCGGAAGGAGAGCCGGGGACTCCACTACAACCTGGATTACCCCGAGCGGGACGACCAGCATTTCAGCCGGGACACCCTCCTCTCCGCGGAAGGTTGGCAAAATGACGGGTGAGAAGATACTCCTGGCGGATGACGACCCACGAATCTTAGGGGTGCTCACCGAATTTTTGGAGGAACAGGGGTTTGAGGTGCTTGCCGTCCGGGACGGCATGCAGGCCCTGGACGCGAGCAAAGCCCAGGAATTCACTCTGGCCCTCCTGGACCTGCAACTTCCCGGCCTCTCCGGGCTGGAGCTGCTTTCCCGGATAAAAGCCCGTTCCCTGGAAACCGAGGTCATCCTTTTCACCGGCCACGCCGGACTGGAAAGCGCGGTCCAGGCCCTGCGGCTGGGGGCCTATGACTACCTGCTGAAATCGGACCTCCTGCTGGCGGACCTCCAGGCGGTAATCAACCGGGCCATGGAACGGCGCCGCCTGGCCCAGACCAACCGCGACCTCCTGGAAAATTTGCGCCGGACCCAGGAAGAACTGGCCCAGCGGCGGACCTCGGAACTCCAACAGATCCGGCGGATCGGAGAGACCCTGGCCGGACCCTTGACCGGGGTGCAGATTATCCAGGGCATGTTCAGCCTCATTTTGGAGAGCCTGCCCCTGGCGGTGCTGGGTCTGGAACTCATCGGCGGCGGTGAGGACCTGCCCCACGAGGCCTACCGCCGGCATCCGGGAACGGAGATCGCCGCGTTCGAAGCCTTCAGGGTCTGGCTGAAAGAACGCCTCAATGACTGGAGGCCGTACCTGCTGGGCAAAGCGGCCCAAGGACCGGGGAACCGCCCGGGGCCGCTGCCGGAGATGCTCGAAGCCCTGGTGGAAGCCGGGGAGGTCAGAGGCCTGGTGGCCGCGGGCCGGGAGACTCCCTTCACCCCTGAAGAAACGGAACTCTTCCATATCTTTACCCTCCAGGGGGGGGCCGCTTTTAAAAGCCTGGCCCTATATGAGCAGGTGCGCAGCATGGCCATTCACGACGGCTTGACCGGCCTATATAATTACCGCTACTTTTGGGAAGTGCTGCACCGGGAAGTGGAACTGGCCCGCCGCTACCAACATTCCTTATCTTTGCTTTTTCTGGATATCGATGATTTCAAGCAGGTTAACGATACCCTGGGCCACCAGGTGGGGGACATGGTCCTGAAGGCCCTGGGAACCTATCTCCATGACGCGGTGCGCCAGGCCGACCTGGTCTGCCGCTACGGCGGGGAAGAGTTCGTCGTCCTGCTTTCCGAAACCGACTCTAAGGAAGCCAAAATTTCCGCGGAGCGGCTGCGCCAGGGTATTTCCCGGATCACGGTGAATCTGCCGGACCGGGAACTGCACTTTACGGTGAGCATCGGCGTGGCGCAGCTTACGCCGGGCCTGGACGGGGACAATCTGGTGAAAGCCGCGGACGCCGCGCTCTACCAGGCCAAACAGAGCGGGAAAAACCGGGTCTGCGGGCCGGAAGAGTAAAGATTCGGGGAGTGGGGTAAGGGTCGGAGCCCTTTACCCCCTCAAACCCCACGAGAAAAGATATCCTTGCACAGGGAATACTAACTATTCACTGTGTCTGCTTTTAGATATTTATTTCCTAAACGATAGGTGCCGATAAAATGGATACGACTATAGAAAATTACAGGCAATAAAGTTAAAAAAGGACGATTGATTGTTTAAAACAATTATTATGATTATATGTATGGCTTTGACAACAGGAGGAATTTATTCTTTTATCACTACTGGAGACATTAAGGCTATTTTGGGAACTATAATTTTCGGAGCAGGCGGATTTTATTTATTTCAAAAGCTAAGGATTAGAAGCGAATAAATGAACTTAGGAAAAATATTCTAATATTTTAAAAGACTTATATGGTGTTTGAAAAATCTCAAGGAATAAAATCCACCACTTGAAAATCGTGTTCCTTTAACACCTCAATGATGGGCTGCACGTCGCACTTGATGAGCCGGAAATAATAGGGACGTTTGCCTTCCTTGCTCGGCCCCAGGGCCACGTTGATGACCCGCCCCCCGGCCTCGTTGATCAGGCGGGATGCTTCCTCCAGGACCTCCCGCTTGTCCTCCAGGAGCAGATCCAGCCGGGAACTGCTTCTCAGCAACCCCAGCATGGAGAGGAAGGCGGAGATCAGGTCCATCAAGGTGATGACCCCCACCAGTTTGCCGGCCGACAATACCGGCATGCCCCCGATCTTGTGATCGTAAACCAGCCGGGCCGCCTCCTCCACCGGGGTCTCGGGAGTGACGGTGATGGGGTTCTTGAGCATCACGTCCTCCACCGTGATCTTCTCCAGCATGGAGGCCAGGAGCACTTCCCTTAAGTCCCGGGAAGTGATCCACCCCACCAGGCGGTC
>DYJG01000294.1 GCA_020723225.1 Desulfobacca acetoxidans
ACCTTCGGCCACTCGGTCATCTCTCCGCAGGGTTTAGTTTAAACGCTTACGCCCAGGTCCGCAAGCCTTTAGGGACTGTTCTGGACATAAATAAGGGGCTTCCCTTGGCCGAAAAGCCCTTAATACTCAATACATATCCTGGCGGAGGGAGAGAGATTCGAACTCCCGGACCTCATCGGTCTGCGGTTTTCAAGACCGCCGCCTTAAACCACTCGGCCATCCCTCCGCTCCTTCATTCTTAGCATCCGGGCCGGAGGCTGTCAATCTGGGGGCCGGGGATGTGGAAAGGATAAGAGAATTTCCCAGGCGGCAAATCAGATCAGGGTTTTTTCAGAAAACAGAAAACAGTATTATCACTCCCCCGCCAGATCGACTTCCGCATTTAAGGTGAGGAAGACGTGCCTGCCCACCATGAACCCGCCGTGCTCCATCTCCATGTTAAAGACCATACCGAAATCCTCCCGGTTAATCTTGGCAGTGGCCCGGAAACCGAAACTGGTGTAGATTTTCCCCTCATCGTCAAAATGTGCGGGGCCGGACCAATGAGCGTCCAGCGTCACCGGCCGGGTCACCCCCCGGATGGCCAGGTCGCCGTGGACGTAAGCATGGTCCAGGCCGGCCAACTCCACCCGGGTGCTTTTGAAGGTGATGGCCGGGTATTTTTCCACCTCCAGGAAATCCTCGCTTTTAAGATGAATATCCCGTTGCTCCACCCCGGTATAAATGGACCCGGCGTCGATCTCCACCTCCACTGCTGCGCTCTCCACGTCCCGAGGGTCAAAGTCAAGCGTGCCCGTGACGTTGGTGAACATGCCGTGCACCCAGGATACCATCATGTGGCGCACCTCGAAGGAGGCGCTGCTATGGTTGGCGTTGAGATTCCATTTGGCCATGGTTTGCCTCTCCAAGAGTTCCAAGTTCCTGGTTCCAAGTTCCAAGTTTTTGTTGCGTGCGTTAAGCGCTCAGCGGTGTTCGTCCCGTCAGCGAGGTCACCTGTTGCGCAACGGCCTTAAGTTAAGGCCGGGAAGATGATTGTCAATTAAGGTGAACTTGCCAGCGGGCAATAAGTACTTAATTTAACCCCAGGCGGGTTTTCCGGTGCGTGCAGGCCCGACTACCGGCTTGCCCAAATTATGAAAGTTTCCGTAAGGCATTCACTTAACTTGGAACTTGGAACCAGGAACTTGGAACTATTTAAAGAGGGAAGGACAGATGAGAATCATTGCAGATTTATTTTGCGTGCTGCTGCTAGCGGCCGGTTGCGCCTCCCTGGCGGTGGTGGCCGCGGTGGCCGCGCCCGAGTGGCAGTGCCCTCCCACCAAGGAGGATGCCCTGGGGCCTTTTTATCAGGCAGGCGCGCCGGTGCGCGCCAGTGTCGGCAAAGGCTACGTGCTCCAGGGAGTGGTGAAATCGGCCCGGGACTGCACGGCCATTCCCGGGGCCAAAATCGAGTTCTGGCTGGCGGGGCCGGACGGCAATTATGACGACGCCCACCGGGCTACGGTTTTGGCGGACAAGTCCGGAGCCTACCGCTTCGAGAGCAATTTCCCGCCCAAGTACACCTTCCGGCCGCCCCATATCCACGTGAAGGTGACCGCACCGGGTTTCCGGGACCTGGTGACCCAGCATTACCCGAAAAAGGGCGAAAAGCAGGGGACCTTTGATTTGGTGTTGATTCCGGCAGGATAGGGGATGAAGGGGCCAGGGGCCAGGGGCCAGGGGTCAGGGGCATAAGCGCTAACTTAAGGCGACTTTTTGGGTTATTATTGGTTTTATGTTTTATAATAAAATCAGTACATTATAAAAATCAAACCTCACAAAGTTAGCGCTTATGGGGGTCAGGGGTCAGGGGATGGCGTTATGGGACATTCTGAGCGTGGTTCCTAATTTATGGAGTCGCCAATATTCCTTTAGCTCCTCGTCAAAAATCTCCAGGGTATGGAGGCCGGCGTTTTCTTCCAAATGATGCCTGATTTCATGGGTTATGGTTTCCCATAATTCCTCTTTGATTTCGGCCAGGGGCGAACCCCGGAAAACCTGGCGAAAAGAGCCGTAGTAAATATCTATCGTGGGTTCAAGATAGCCGCCGTGATTGTAATGCCCCAAGATATAGACCTCCGAGATTTCCTCATCCCTGACTTCCTCCCGGGTGACAAAGATCCCGGAAATTCCCTGCTTATAGATCTCCGGTATCCGGCGGATGATCTCATCCGCTAAGTCACAGAATTGGTTAAATGAAGGAAAGTCCTTCATATAGAACTCATACTCCTGTGCTTTATTGCGGGTCACCTGGCCCCTGACCCCTGGCCCCTGGCCCCTAAATTACCACTCCGCCAATCGCCGGATAATCTCCGGTATAGTGCGGGTGGCGAGATAGGGCAGAGAGCCGCCCCCCAGGACCACTTGCAGGGGGACCTGCATTTCCTCCGCGGCCTTGATCATCAGGTCGCAGATTTGGAAGTAAGGATCGAGGCCCAATCCCAGGGAGCCGTAGTCGTCCGCGTGGGTGTCGAAGCCGTAGTACCACAGCAGCAGGTCGGGCTTAAAGGGAGGGATCAGGGGCAGGCTCCGCCGCACCTGGTCCACGTATTTGGCGTCCGGGTTGCCGGTGTAGGCCAGGCGGTAGACGTCCACGTCCACCTTGGTCCCGTCCGGGGAGCGGTAGTCGTCGCCGCAGAAGCAGAGATGGAGCACTTCCGAGTCGTTCTGGACCAACTGGCGGGTGCCGTCGCCGTGGTGGGCGTCGGTGTCCACAATGGCGAAGCGCCGCCAGGAGCTGACCTCCCGGGCCCGGGTCAGGGCCAGGACCACGTCGTTGAAGCAGCAGGCCCCCCAGAACTGGCGGTACCCGGAGTGGTGGCCCCCCGCGCCGATAAAACAGAAAGCCCGATCGATCTCGCCCTTAGCTAAAGCCTCCATGGCCGCGACCACGCCGCCCGCGGATTCATAGGCCGTGGAGCAGAAGCCGTCCCGGGCCACCATGGGGATCATCTCCGCCGCGTGGACCTTGAGGATCAGCTCCTCCGCGACCCGGGGGGACTCGTAGAGGCGGACGTTGGGCTTTTGCAAGAGCTCATCCAGGGCCTCGGGGAAGTCCTTAAGGCGGTTGCCGATGGTCATGTAGCTCTTGCGGCTGAAGGAAGGATGGTAGAAAATGCCGATGTTTTTCATGGGGAACCGGACAAATATTAAATGTTATTTGCGGGATTTATTTGCCTTTGCCTCTTGTACCAATAATCTTTCCCAATCCGCATACTTGGGGTAAAAGATATAGAAATAAAAGAGGGAAATGGCCATGAAGATAAAGAAGTCATTGGCATTGCCGCTTAAGAGAAAGAGCACCAGACCATAAATGCCCACTGCTTCACTTAAGGCGAAAGTAATGATTGCTCCTGCCGGGAGTCTGTTCGCCGCCTTTCCCGCCACTTTCTGGAAAAATTTGATAATAAAATAATGTAATATCGAAACGAATAACAGAATATATTTTATTATAGTTGCAGTGTCGCCGGGTAAGGTCTGGGGGATTTTAACGGGTATTAATCCGTGATTTATCCACATGACCAGACCGGCATATAAGAAAAAGCATCCTATCATGGCCAGCCCGATATAATTGGTGGTTTTGAATTGCTGCATTAATATTTCCCGGGAGGTCGGGCTCATGATGGTTCTCCGTATTGCCTGCTAAACATTCCTTTTATCTCACACCTCCTCGGACTGCAACTGTCCCTTCAGGATGCCGACGATAAAGGAAGTGTCTTCCTGTTCGAGGTTTTGGATGGTTTTTTCAAAACGCTCGATTCTTTCCTTCTTTTCCAGGAAACCCTCGATTTCTGCGGCCACCCGCACTGCGTCCTCCAGGACGGCATGGAGATTCAACAGGTTTTGGACCGTCACTTCCTGGCCTTCGTAGCTCCGGACTGCGTCCTGTAGGGCCTTAAATTCCCGGAGCCAGGCCTGGAGGTGGTTTTCCACCCTGAGATAGCTCTCGGCGTCGCCGACGATCCAGGAGCGCACGTACTCCTTTTCTTCCGGGGTCAAGGACTCCCGGTTTTCCAGCTTTTCGATGATGCCTTCCATCTGCGCGCCGGTCAGGTCCTGGAGGGCTTCCCGCACCTGCTTCTTGGCAACGGACAGGGCCGCGCCCACCCCGTCCAGATCAGCGGCGCTGCTCTGATCGGACACCTCCATGATCCGGGACATGCCCTGGGGCAACTCCATTTTTCGGCCTCCTGGAAAATAAAAGGGGATGCCAATTATATCGGGCGGCGGG
>DYJG01000295.1 GCA_020723225.1 Desulfobacca acetoxidans
CAGCGGAAACCCTGAGGCAATGGGACCCCCGGGGCGCCGTCACCCTGATCAGCGACGAGCCTCATCCCCCCTATAGCCGGCCCCTGCTCACCTATCTGCTGAGCGGGGAGGCCAGCCTGGAGAAGATCTGGCTTAAGGGAGCGGATTATTTTAAGGAATGGGGATTTGAGACCCTGCTGGGGGAGCAGGTGGTCCAGGTGGCCCCCGCGGCCCGGGAAGTGCGCCTGCGCTCCGGCCGGGCCTGTCCCTATGACCGGCTCCTCATCGCCTCCGGGGCCCGGCCCCGGCTGCCGGGCATCCCCGGGGAGGACCTGGACGGCGTCTTTACCCTGCGCACCCTGGCGGACTGGCGGCGTCTGGAGTCGGGACTTAACGGGGTGCGGGAAGTAGTGGTGGTGGGGGCCGGGGCCGTGGGCCTGAAAACCGCGGACGCGGGGATTTGCGGTAACTCTGTTGGCCAGGGGTGAACAGCCTCTCTCCCGGGTACTGGACGCCACCGCCGCGGCCATGCTGATGGACGCGGTGGCGGCCTTGGGGATTGGCCTGCGTTGCCGTTCCTGGCCGGTGGCCCTCGGCGGGGCGGGTGGCAAGGTTGACTCTCTTACCCTCAACAACGGCCGGGAACTGCCGGCCCAGGCCGCAATTTTCTCCGTAGGGGTGACGGCAAACGTGGAGTTTTTGGAGGGCACGGGCCTGGGAGACCCGGGGGGAATCCTGGTGGACCGGCATCTGCGCTCCCGAGCCCCCGAGATTTTTGCGGCCGGGGATTGCATTCAACCACATCACCTCTTGACCGGCGAGCAATGGCCTTACCATATCTGGCCGGCGGCGGTGGACCAGGGGAAGGTGGCCGGGGCCAACCTGGCGGGCGCGGGCCGGAGCTACCCCGGCCTGTTGCCCCAAAACAGCCTGTCTCTCCGGGGCTTCAAAGTCATCTTCGGCGGTCTGGGACCCCACGACACCGGAGACTGCGAGTCGGTTGCCGCAATGGATCGCTCCCGGGGCCACTACCGCCGCCTGATCTACCGGCAAGGCCGCCTGGTGGGCCTGACCATGGTGGGCGCGGTGGCGGACGCGGGGATTTATTTTCAGCTTATGGCACAGCGGTTGCCCGTGCCCGAACCTTTGACGCCGGGGCGGTTGTGGGGATGAGAGAAATCTTAGCGGGGAGAACTCCCCAAGGGGATAGTTTATGAAAACCGTCATTGTCCGCCCCGAGCGTTGCGTGGGCTGTTTGCAGTGCCGTTTGGCCTGTGCGGTGGAGCATTCCCGGACCAAGAATCTGGCCGCGGCCATTGGGGAGCAGGTGACGCCCCGGCCCCGGCTGCGGATTTATCCGGGCAGGCAGCACCTGGCCTTTCCCAACAAATGCCGCCACTGCGAGCCCGCGCCCTGCCAGCAGGTGTGCATTGCCGGGGCCATCAGCCGCACGCCCCGGTCCACGGTGGACATCGACCCCGCCAGGTGCATCAATTGCGGCATGTGCGCCATGGCCTGCCCCTTCGGGGTGCTCACCTATGCCCCCCTTTATCTGGCCCCGGACAAGCGCGCCGTGGCCCTGAAGTGCGACCAGTGTCCGGAGCGGGAGGCCGTGGGCCGGAAACCTGCGTGCGTGGAGGCCTGCAAGGTGGGGGCCCTAACTTATGGGGAGTGGCGGGAGACCCAGGAGCACAAAGGTTGGGCTTTGGCCCAGGCCGTCTTTGCCTCGCTACAGGCCCCCGGAGAGACGTCGCCTGCTCCGCCCCCCGGCGTCCGGCTCTGGCGGCGGTTGTCTTGAAATTATTTCTGAGCGCCTGATTTTCATAATCCAGAATATGGCACTACCGGCGCCCCCCTCACCCTGCCCTCTCCCCCCATGGGAGGGAGAGGGAAATAATAAGGCGTATCCTTTTGAGACCTCTCGAAAGTCTCCTCTGCTGTCTTTCTGAGGAAATTTCATTTAATGAAAGCGGCCTGGTTTCCGATGATAAAAATGACAGTGTAGTCTGTCCAAGATATCTTTGCGCCGCGTTTGCCGATCTATGAAACAAATTCTCGATCTAGAGTTAAAGACCAGCAAAATCATCGCCCCCGCCATCGGCGAGGAAAAGGGAGGGTACATTCCCCTGCCTCTCCGCAACCTGGCGCCGGGCGAGATGGTTACTTTCGACGTCTATCTCAAGGTGAAAGCCAAAAAGGACCCGGAGCCGCGGTTTGTCCTGGCCTGTCCCAAAAACGAGGTCTTCAAAGAGGAATGGTTTCAGAAACTGAAATCTTTGGAGATTCAATGGCTTTATTATTTGCAGGAGGATGAGGACCGGGTCCTGGGGTATCTGGATCGCTCCCTGGAAAAGGTGTTGCCGGATGAAACCCGGAAACCGGAGGAGAAAGTTACTCTTCTTTATGACACGACGCTGATTACGGTGCGCAATTTCTTTTGTTCCGAGGAGATCGGCGCCAGCCCCCAGATGTTTCGGGCCTTGCGTTTAATCGACGGCATGTTCGATTTGATGAAAGGCGGCGTGGATTTCCATAAGTCCATCCTGGAGATCCGGCGCCATGACCACGTCCTCTACAACCACTCCCTCAATGTCTGCTTTTTGGGTCTGGCCTTTATCAGTTTTCTGGGTTGGGACGCCCAAAAAGCCCAGGACTTCGGCCTGGGAGCCATGCTGCATGACATCGGCCTGATTCAGTTGAAGCCGGAGCTGGTCCAGAAGAATGCCACCAGGACCGCGGTCAGGACCACGGATTCCCATCCCGCGGTGGGCTACAAAATGCTCTCGGCCATGCCCGGAATCCGGCGGGAAGTTAAATACATGGCCCTGCAGCACCATGAAAACGGGGACGGCTCCGGGCATCCCGGGGGCTTGAAGATCAATGCCATCGACCCCTGGGCCCGGGTCCTCAGGATTCTGGACCACTATGAAACCCTGACCGGCGGCAACTCCCACAAACGCCCCAAGTCTTCCAAGGAAGCCCTGAAAGAGATGGCCGCTCTCCAGGAGAAGAACATCTTTGATCTGAACTATTTTATGAGTTTTATTAAATTTATCGGCAAAACTTAAAGGATCGTTTTACGTTTTACGTTTTTCGTTTTTCGTAAAAGATGAGGGATTGCGAAAAAAGAGGGCAAAAGGTTCACCTTGTGCCCTCTTTTTGGTAACTGTTTTCCTTGTTATCAAACTTATGAAGTTAACATACTTATTGCCTTAATCATTTTCGAAAAACGAAAAACGCAAAACGAAAAACGGTTTTAAACGTAGACCAGCGGCGGGTCGTCATTCTTCCGGGCCACTATTTCCCCCATGACAAAGGCCTGTTCCTGGAGGCCCTGGAGGCGCAGCAGCACGTCGGCCACCAGGTCCTCGGCCACCACCATCACCATCCCCACGCCGTTATTAAAGGTGCGGAACATTTCCTCTTCCGGGATATTGCCCTTTTCCTGCAAAAATTTGAAGATGGGAGGTGCGGTCCAGGCCCCCCGGCGGAGCACCGCCTGGCAGGAACGGGGCAGGATGCGGGGCAGATTGTTGGTCAATCCCCCGCCGGTGATATGGGCGATGCCGCTTAAGGGGAAGTCCCGCAAGAGATTAAGCACCGTCTCCACATAAATTTTGGTGGGTTTGAGGAGCTCGTCCCCCAGGGCGCCGCCCAATTCCGGGATGTCATCCGTCACCCTATAGCCGTGCTTCTCGAAGAGGACCTTGCGCACCAGGGAAAAGCCGTTGGCGTGCAGGCCGCTGGAGGCGATGCCGATGAGCCGGTGGCTCACGGCAATATCCGAGCCGTCGATGATCTGGCTCCGGTCCACCACCCCCACCACGAAACCGGCCACATCATAATCCCCCTCTTTGTAGAGGCCGGGCATCTCCGCGGTTTCCCCCCCGATCAGGGAGCAGCGGGCCTGGAGGCAGCCATTGGTGATGCCTTCCAGGATTTGGGTCCCGGTTTGCGGGGAGAGCTTCCCCATGGCCAGATAATCCAGGAAAAATAAGGGGGTGGCCCCGTGGGTGATGATGTCGTTGACGCACATGGCCACCAGATCGATGCCGATGGTGTGGTGCCGGTCCATGAGGACGGCCACCATGATCTTGGTGCCCACCCCGTCGGTGGCGGAAACCAGCACCGGATCGCGGTACTGCTGGACGTTCAGATGAAAAAGACCGCCGTAGCCGCCGATCTCCCCCAGAACGCCGGTGCGGAAAGTGGATTTTACTAGGGGGCGTATCTTTTGGATGAAGGACTCGGCCTTATCGATATCGACCCCTGATGC
>DYJG01000296.1 GCA_020723225.1 Desulfobacca acetoxidans
GACGACAACCCGGTGGCCCGCACCTGGGGCGAGCCGCCGCAGTTCGATTTTGAGCCCAAGGCTCACTGGGAAATCGGGGAGAACCTGGGCATCCTGGACTTCGAGCGGGCCGCCAAGATCACCGGCGCCCGCTTCGCCCTTCTCAAAGGCAAAGGGGCGCTTTTGGAGCGGGCCCTCATCAACTTCATGCTGGACCTGCACACCCGCAAGCACGGCTACCTCGAAGTCCTCCCTCCCTTTATGACCAACCGGGCCTCCATGCAGGGCACCGGCCAGCTCCCCAAATTCCGGGAGGACCTCTTCAAGCTGGAGGGCTGGGACTACTTCCTGGTGCCCACCGCCGAGGTGCCGGTGACCAACATCCACCGGGAGGAAATCCTCAAGGAGGAAGACCTGCCCATTCTCTATACGGCCTACACCCCCTGTTTCCGCTCCGAGGCCGGCTCCTACGGCAAAGACGTGCGGGGGCTCATCCGCCAGCACCAGTTCAATAAGGTGGAGCTGGTGAAATTCACCACCCCCGAGACCTCCTATGACCACCTGGAGAAGCTGCTTCAGGACGCGGAAGAAGTCCTCCGGGAGTTGGGCCTTCCCTACCGGGTGGTGGTCCTATGCACCGGGGATATGGGCTTTTCTGCGGCTAAGACCTACGATATCGAGGTCTGGCTGCCGGGCCAGAACCTCTACCGGGAAATTTCCTCTTGCAGTAATTTCGAAGACTACCAGGCCCGCCGCGCGGAAATCCGCTTCCGCCGCCCAGGAGCCAAGGGCACGGAACTGGTCCACACCTTAAACGGCTCCGGCCTGGCCGTTGGCCGCACTCTGGTGGCCATTTTGGAGAACTACCAGCAGGTGGATGGGCGCGTGTTGGTGCCTCCGGCGCTGCGGGGTTATATGGGAGGCTTGGAGACGATATAGTTTTCCGTTTTTCGTTTTGCGTTTTTCGTTTTTCGTAAAAGAAAAAAAATTAAGAACCACGATTGATAAATAATTGCCCCAATTGTTCAAGACCTCGATAAATATACATTATCGAGGTCTTGGAAACGCAAAACGAAAAACGCAAAACGCAAAACGATCATTACTTCGCTTTCACCTTCTCCCCCGCCTTAAAAGGTCCGCCGCTCGTCGACAGGGCCACCGCGCCGGTGTTCCCCAGGAGTTCCGTCACCTTCAATTCTCCCACCTGGCTATCCGAGGTGTACCCCAGGACCGCCTGGGTGGTGGGATTGACCACCTCTTTGCCCGGATTGACCACCCTCAGGCGGTCTCCCACCTTGAGGCCCGCGTTCTGCCCCAAATTCAGGTAGACCTTCCCTTCCTTGACAAAATCCACCCGTCCGAACCAATCCATGTTGACCAGTTCTCCGGCCACCCTCAAGGCGTTATTCTGCGCGAATTTGGTTGCCGCGTCCGCTTTCACGCCCGCGGGTTCGGGCTCCACTATCGACTGGGTCTTGTTGCCCTGGAAGGTGTCAAAAATTTCCAAAACCAGAAATCCGGGATTGTTGCCTTGGGGCGGAATCACCTTGGTAATGACCAACCCCTGCACCCCCAACTGATCGCCCAGGGCCTGGATATTGGCGCGGGAAGTCAACTTTCCCGCCACTTGGGCCTTGGCCAGGGCCGGGCCCACCTGCTCGGAGCCGATAACCGTTACATCTTTCTGGCGGCGCAAGGCCTCAGCCAGGCTGGAGGCCAGGGTGCGGTTCAGGCTCTCCATGCCCCCGGGGGTCTCTTTGACGTCCGGGACTACCGCCACCGCCCGGCCCACCACCGGGGCCTTTTCGGATTTGGCTTTGGAAACAAACCCTCCCAGGCCCTGCTCCCGCAGGATGCGGTCCACTTCGGCCTTCACCATCTCCTGCAGCTTATCCGGAGGGATGGCTTTGCCCCCGGTTTTATCCTTTTCCTGGCCCACCGCCCTGGCTATGGCCTCGATGAAGCGCCGCTGCATGGGGACGAACTCCCGGCCTTTCTCCACGTAGATATATTCCGGCTGTTCGGGGTAAGTGAGCCAGTAAGGGTTTTTGCTGCGGACATAGGGTTTGCCGTCGATCATCACGGTCTCTTGCTGGGCCTCGGGCGGGACCATTTCTTCTTCCACATCCTGGCTGGGATATCCGGCCCATTCCTTCACCGACTTGAAGCCCCCGCAACCGCTCAGGAGGGGAAGGGTAAGGAAGATAAAGGCAAGTCCGAAACGCAGGATTGCTGAATAGCTTTTTGCCATTAGTAAACTCCGTTTTACGTTTTTCGTTTTGCGTTTTTCGTAAAAGATTTTATTTGAGGCTAAGCCTTAGTTTTTTGAGCATTTTTATTATTCGTTCGAGGATATTCGCTAGAGGTTCCATTTGTTCTGTTAATAAGTAACCTATTTCTTTGGATATTATCAGTTGTGTTTCGATTTCGGCGGCTGAACCAAGGGCAATGGATAAAAACTGTCTGAATTCCCTGACTGAATCCCTAAATTGGCCTTCAGCGATATTGGAGGGGATGGAAATTGCTGCTTTTCTTATCTGATGGGTCAATCCATAAGTTTCATGAGAAGGAAATTTCTCAGTCGCCAGGTAAATATCTTTTACAAAAGCAATCGCTAACTGCCAAACCTCGAGATCCCGATATGATCTAGATTTCTTGACTTCTACCATTTATTATACCCAAACACCGATCAATATCACTAAGACCTTCATTCCTCGTGTTTCGTTTCTTAATTTCAGCGAAAAACTTTCCCCCAGCATCATTTTACAAAAAACGCAAAACGAAAAACGAAAAACCCCACAAAAAAGCCCACGGGGATAATACCCCGTGGGCTCTGGTTAGTCAACCGGTTTTCAGTTTAGAAGAAGAACAGGCCGACGAACTCCACCCGGTGAGCTTCACCCAGGTTCGTGGGGCTGATGTCGTTGTTGGCGGCATTGCCGACACGCTGGAAGTAGTTGGTCCGGGCATAGGCATACTGCAGGCCGAACTTGAAGGCGGTGATGGGCCGGTACCACAGGCACAGGGCCAGTTCGTGATGGTAATTCACGGCATCGCCGAAGAACACGTTCACCCGGTTGTTGGGCACGTTGTTGGCCTCGGTCTGGAAGGCGCCGACGTTAAAAGCCCGGCTCATACCCCAGGCCGCGGTCATGAACCACTGGTTGGAGAAGTAGTACTGCCCCTGGACCTGGCCGCCGAAGCGAGACATCAAAGTGGCGTCGAAGAACAGGCGGCCGCCGGCATCCTGGCCGGTGAACCGGAAGACCTGTGAGTTGAAGGTCGACCAACCGAAAGCCTCCACCCCCTGGCCGATCCACCAGGTGGTCTGCAAGGACGCGGTGCCCGCCAGATTGGCGCTGTGGGTCGGGATTACCGGGATAAACAGGACACCCGAAACAACCCAGGGATCATGATACTGCTGCCGGGTGTTGCCCACGAACAGGGTATAGCCGTTCTGCCCGGTGGCGTTCAGGACCCGGGCCGCATCCGCGGTGATGCCCCGCTGCCAGCCGAAGTTAATCTGGGCGGTGAAAGGAGTGGGTTTGCCGTACCAGGCGGCCTTGCCGTACAGATCCTTGGCGAACTGCACCTGGGCCTGGACCTGCGGGGCCTCGGTGGACTCACCGCCGTTGTGATCGTTACCAGAGTAGCTCCGGCCGTTGGTGATACCGTTGGCTTCGCCCACCATCAGGCCCACCTGCCACGTTCCCAGGAACCTCTGGGTCAGTTTGATCATGGGCATCCGGGCGGTGGGAGTGCCGGTCAATTGGAACGGGCCGTCCTGAGCCAGTTCCGGGAACCATTGGCTCATGAAGGTGAAGTACTGGCCCAGCAGCAACTCGGTCTCGGGCCAGTCGAACCGGAAGAACGCGCTCCGCAGCCGCGGGGTGTAGGAGTTGGAAGCAGTGGCGCCGACACCGCGGGCCGCACCCGCTGCGGCTAACCCTTCTTCCGCCGAATCAAAGTCGATTTCGATGAAACCCGTGGTGTTGGCGCCCCAGAGTTTCGGTCCCTTGATGGAGAAATTGAAACGGGAACTCTGGGAGGTGAATTTCAGACGACCGTGATGAAAGTCCGTGTTGTTGTTGCGGGCGAGGGCGGCGTTCATGTTTTTGCCTTCCTGGGTGGAATCCCAGAAGACATCCAACTTGATGTAACCGCCCAGGCTGAATTCCGCCGCGGCCATGGCTGCCGTGGGCAGAGCCAGCAATGCCACAAGAGCCAAAA
>DYJG01000297.1 GCA_020723225.1 Desulfobacca acetoxidans
AACACTCTTCCCGCCTGCTGCCCGGTCTAGGCGGATTTTTCCTTGCGCATCTATTCACAATGTTATAGGGTAGCTGGTGAGCTCGATTATAGGGCCTGGGCCGGGTTATGGCCGACAGCTCTGGCTCGCGAAATGTCCTGAAGGAGGACTGGTGTGAACGCCGAAAATCGCAAGATTCTGGTCATCGGGGGAGGCATGAGCGGTCTCACCGCCGCCCTGGAAGCGGCGGAAGCCGGGGCCCAGGTCATCATTACCGAAAAGGCCCCTTACCTGGGCGGCCGGGTAGCTCAACTCCACCGGTATTTCCCTAAACTCTGCCCGCCTATCTGCGGTCTGGAAATCAACTTTCGCCGGGTCAAAGAAAACCCCAACGTCAGCTTTTTCACCATGGCGGAAGTCACCCAGATCAGCGGCACCGCCGGTGACTATGATGTCACCGTCAAGGTCACCCCGCGCTTTGTCAACGACCGCTGTGTCGCTTGTAACGCTTGTGCGGAGGCCTGTACCGAAGAGCGGGCTAATGACTTCAATTACGGTCTGGACAAGACCAAAGCGGCCTATATCCCCTTTGATATGGCCTTCCCCCAGAAGTACGTCATAGATTCCTCAGTCTGCACCGGCGACTGCGGCCAAAAGTGCCTCGAGGCCTGTAAATATGAGGCCATCGACCTGAACATGAAGCCGGAAACCCTGAAGTTCAAGGTGGGCTCCATCATCATGGCCGGGGGGTGGGAACCCTATGACATCGCCAAGGCCGACAATTTGGGGTTCGGCAAGGTGGCCAATGTCATCACCAACATGCAGATGGAGCGCCTGGCCGCGTCCAACGGCCCCACCGGCGGCCAGATCCTAAGGCCTTCGGATCAGGCGGCCCCCAAAAAGGTGGCCTTTGTGCAGTGCGCCGGCTCCCGGGATGAAAACCACCTGCCTTATTGCTCTTATATCTGCTGCATGGCCTCTCTGAAGCAGGCTACCTACCTCCGGGAGAAAGACCCGGAATGCGAAGCCTACATCTTTTATATCGACATCCGCTCCCCCGGCCGCTATGAGCAGTTTTACTGGAAGGTGCGGGATGACGAAGGCGTCCATCTCATCCGGGGCAAAGTGGCCAAGGTCGAGCAGGAGCCGGGCACCGGCAACGTGAAGATCGTGGCGGAAGACACCGCCACCGGCGACAAGGTCCGCATGACCTTCGACATGGTGGTCCTGGCCGCGGGCATGGTGCCCTCCACCAAGGCCTCTCCCTTCCCCCTGCCGCTGTCCTACACCCCGGACGGCTTCATCATCCAGGAGCTCTTGCCCCCTGGAATCTTCGCCGTAGGCACTATGAAGGGCCCCCTGGATGTGATGAAATCCAATGAGGACGCAACCGGGGCCGCGCTTAAGAGCCTCATCAGCGTGGGCGGGAGGTCATGATGGAAATCGAGAAAAAATACGGCGTCTATGTGTGCAAGGGCTGTGGCATCAGCGATGCCATAGATTTTGAGAGTCTTGCCAAGGTAATCAAGAAAGAGGGCAAGATTCAACATATCAAAGAACATGACATCATGTGCAGTCCCGACGGCCGGGCCATGATCCTGGAAGATCTGAAGCCCGACGGCGAGGCGATTAATTCTATCGTTATCGCCGCGTGCTCCTCCCGGGTGAAGTACGAGGAGTTGGACTTTCCCAACTGTCTGGTGGAGCGCTGCAATATCCGGGAACTGGTGGCTTGGACCCAGGAGCCCAAGGCCGAGGAAACCCAGAATCTGGCCGAGGACTATCTGCGCATGTATTGCGCCCGGGTGAAGAAGTCCAGCCTGCCCGAGCCTTACCAGAGCGAATGCGACAAGACCATTATGGTCATCGGCGGTGGGGCCGCGGGCTTAAGCGGGGCCTTGGAAGCGGCCAATGACGGCTACCCCGTGGTCCTGGTGGAAAAAGAGGCGGAATTGGGCGGCTACGGCGCCAAGATCTACCGGCAGACTCCCTCCACCTATCCTTTCACCACCCTGCAGGAGCCGGTGGTCTTCAAGAAGATCAAGGAAATCCAGGGCCATCCCGGCATCCGGGTCTTCACCAGTGCGGCCATAGAGAAAATCGAAGGCCAGCCCGGATTGTTGGACGCGCATATCAAGACCAACGGCAACGTCGAGACCATCCGGGTGGGTTCCGTGGTGGTGGCCGCGGGCGCGACGCCTTATGACGCCACCAAGCTCACCCACCTGGGCTACGGCCTCTCCAAGGACGTGATCACCAACGTGGAGATGGAAGAGCTGGCTAAAAAAGGCAAGATCGTGCGCCCCTCGGACGGGAAAGCTCCCCAGCGGGTGGCCTTCATCCAGTGCGCCGGCTCCCGGGACCCCGAACACCTGCCCTATTGTTCGGATTTCTGTTGTCTTACTTCCCTCAAGCAGGCCCTCTATGTGCGGCAGCAGAACCCGGACGCCCTGGCCTACATCCTCTATAAGGATATCCGCACCCCGGGCCAGTCGGAGCTGTTTTACAAAGAAGCCCAAAGCGATCCCGGGGTGATGCTCACCAAGGCGGAAGTCACCGGCGTCACCGTGGGGTCCGGCGGCAACCTGCTGGTCAACGCCACGGATACCCTCCTGGGCGCGGACGTGGCCTTTGAGGCGGATCTGGTGGTGCTGGCCACCGGCCTGGTCCCCGCCACCAAGGATGATCCGGTGATCAACCTGGAATACCGCCAGGGTCCGGGTCTGCCGGAAACCGAGGATTACAACGGCTTTGCCGATTCCAACTTCATCTGCTTCCCGTATGAAACCCGCCGCACCGCCATTTATGCCGCGGGCGCGGTGCGCCAGGCCATGACTATTCCCATGGCCATGGACGACGGCGTGGGCGCGGCCTGTAAGGCCATCCAGGCCGTGGAGCACGTAGCCGAGGGTATGGCCGTGCATCCCCGGGCCTGGGACGAAACCTTCCCGGATCCCTTTATGCAGCGCTGCACCTCTTGTAAGCGCTGCACCGAGGAATGTCCCTTCGGCGCCATTGAGGAAGACGAAAAAGGCACGCCTTTCTTTAAGATCAACCGCTGCCGCCGCTGCGCCACCTGCATGGGGGCCTGCCCTGAGCGCATCGTCTCCTTCAAGGACTACAGCGTGGATATCATCGGTTCCATGCTCAAAGCCTGTGATGTGCCGGAGATCGAGGATGAGGACGACCCGAATGCGCCGTTCCGCATTTTCAGCCTCATCTGCGAAAACGACGCCTACCCGGCTCTGGATGCCGCCGGGCTCCATAAACTGCGTCTTGATCCGAGGGTCCGCTTCGTCCCGCTCCGCTGCATGGGCTCCTTCAACATGGTCTGGGTCTCGGATGCCCTGTCCCGGGGGATCGACGGCCTACTGCTCATGGGGTGCAAGTACGGCGACGATTACCAGTGCCACTTCTCCAAGGGCAGCGAACTGTGCGCCTACCGGCTGACCAAGCTATCGGAAACCCTGGATAAATTGGGTCTGGAAGCCGACCGGGTGCAGCAGATCCAGGTGGCTGCTTCCGAATACGACAAGCTGCCGCAAATCGTCAACGATTTCGTGGCCCGGGTGCTGGAGATCGGCCCCAACCCCTTTAAGGAATTCTAGGAGGTAATGTTCCATGGCCGGCGAAACGACCATTATCAAACCGGACCTGCAGTTCGTTAACGATATCATCGCCTCCGGGGGAGACACCTTAAAGAAATGCTATCAATGTGACACCTGTTCGGTGGTCTGCAACCCCACACCCGATAGCAAGCCCTTTCCCCGGAAGGAGATGCTCCAGGCTCAATGGGGCTTGAAAGGAGTGCTCAAGTCCCCTGACATCTGGCTGTGCCATCAGTGCAGCGATTGCACGGTCTATTGCCCCCGGGGGGCCAAACCCGGGGAGGTGATGAACGCCCTCAGGAAGATGTGCATCGAGAACTACGCCACCCCGCCCCTGCTGGCGAAGATGGTGGGGGACTCCAAGTTCCTGCTGGCGCTTATTGCCCTCCCGGTGCTGCTGCTGCTGGCCGCGTTGAAAGTCACCGGCCATCTGGCCATCCCCGAAGGTCCCATCGTTTACTCCAAACTCTTCCCCACCCTGCTGGTGGACGCCATCTTCGTGCCCGCGTTCTTCTTCGCGGTGGCCGTGTTGGGCAAAGGGGTGCTGGCCTACTGGAAGGATCTCAACGAATCCAGCCCCTTTAAGACCAAGGTGGAAG
>DYJG01000298.1 GCA_020723225.1 Desulfobacca acetoxidans
CGGAATAGATCCAGCAGCCGCAGGCGGTGGAGCCGTCGTCTTTCAGCCCCAGGAAGTTGGCCACCTGCTTTTTATCCGCTACAGTGTAGCCGTTGACTTCCTTGGCCACCAGGTGGACGTCGGGATCGGCCCCGTAGTTCCAGGCCAGATTGACGATGGGGTCCGGGAAGGCCGCTTTCCGGTCGTCCTTATAAAGCTTGATCAATTCCATTCCCAGGCGGTTGGCGTACCAGAGATCGCTCTGGATGTCGCCGTGGGGCTTCACCGCCTGGTAGCGCCACTGGATCCAGCGGCCGCTGTTGGAGGCGCTGCCTTCCTTCTCCAGGGAGTCGGCCGCGGGGAAGAGAAAGACCTCGGTCTTATTCTTCTTGGGATCGGCGCCGGGGCGTTTCCAGAAGACGGAAGTGTCGGTCTCCCAGAGATCGAAGGCCGCCAGCCACTCCAGCTTGTCCAGGGCGGCATAGGTCTGGTTGAGGTTGGAGGAGCCCACCGCCGGGTTCATGCCCCAGACCAGCATGCCCTTGATGTTCCCTGCGCCCATGGCCTCGAACAGGGGAATCCAGGAATAACCGGCGCCCTGGAAGCCCTTGCCGGCCTTGGGCAGATAATCGAAGGCAAAATCGTTCTCTTTTTTGGCTGCGTCGCCCCAGAAGGCCTTCAGCAGGCTCACGAAGAACTTGGGTTTGTTGATCCAGAAGCTGGCCTTGGGGGTTTCTTTGTCCAAATAATCCTTCAGGGTGGGATGGGCCGCTTCGTTGGGGCAGCCCAGGTAGCCCGGTACCAGGTGGAAGAGCAGGGCCATGTCCGTGGAGCCCTGGACGTTGTTCTCCCCCCTGAGGGCGTTGATGCCGCCTCCGGCCACCCCCATGTTCCCCAACAGCATCTGCAGGATGGAATAGCCGCGGATGATCTGCACCCCGGTGGAATGCTGGGTGCCTCCCATGGCATAGAGGATGCTGCCGGATTTCCCGGGTTGGCCGGTGGCCCCGTACAGGGCCGCCATCCTCATGAACGTTTCAATGGACACCCCGGTGGTGTTGGCCACCATTTCCGGGGTATAACGGGCGTAAAAGGCCTTCATGAGCTGGAAGACGCAGCGGGGATTGCTCATAGTCGGATCGGTGACGGGTTTGCCGTCTTTATCAACTTCATAATCCCAGGTGGCGGGGTTATAGGCGCGTTTATCACTTTGGTAGCCGGAGAAGAGGCCTTCATTGAAGGTAAAGTCTTTATTCACTAAAAAGGCGGCATTGGTATAATTGACCACATAATCTTTATGTAACAGGTTGTTTTGCAGAACATAATTGATAAGCCCGCCCATCAGGGCGACGTCGGTGCCGGGCCGCAGACGTACGTAAAGATCGGCCTTTGCCGCCGAGCGGGTGAAGCGGGGGTCCGCAACGATAAGTTTGGCCCCTTTTTCCTGGGCCTTGGTGATCCATTTGAAGCTGATGGGATGGTTTTCCGCGGGATTGCAGCCGATGATCATCAGGCAATCACTGTTGGCCAGATCGTTCCAGTGATTGGTCATGGCGCCCCGGCCGAAGGTTGGCCCCAACGAGGCCACGGTGGAGGAGTGTCAGAGCCGGGCTTGATGCTCTAAATAGACGATGCCCAAAGAGCGCATGAGCTTGGAGATCAGGTAGCATTCCTCATTGTTCAAAGCGGCCCCGCCGATGGAGGCCAGGGCCTCGGTGCGGTTCACCGTCACCCCGGCGGGGGATTTGGTGACAAAAGCGGCATCCCGGGTGGCTTTCACCCGCTGGGCCAAGGTCTTCATGGCCCAATCCAGATCCTTTTCCTCCCACCGGTCACTGCCGGGGGCCCGGTATTTCACCTTTTTCAGCCGCAGGGGGCTGGTGACCACCTCCATCACCGCCTGGCCCTTGCTGCACAAAGACCCCTGGTTGATGGGATGATCCGGGTCTCCGGCCACGTTGATCAGCTTCCCTCCCTTGGTATAGGCTACCAGACCGCAACCCACCCCGCAGAAGGGACAGATGGAGGTGGTGGTCTGGGCGTCCTTGATCTTTGCGGGGGGAATGTGAGCGGCCCAACCGGATCGCTTGCAAACGATCCCGGTCAGACCCGTTGCGGCCAGGCCACTCCCCAAAACCTTGAGAAACGTTCTTCGAGAAATGGACATATCTACCCCTTAATTTAAATTGTTTAAAGGTAATGAAACGACAGAATATTTTTATTTAAGTTATCCTAATCACCTCCTCAATGCGCATAATGGAGTATTTTTGCACAGGTGTCAAAAAATTTTTCGTATTGTAAAAATATTTTCCATACTATTGAACAGGCATGAGGTCAAGGCATCTTTGCTTCCCGGGCTTGCCCTTTATTTTGCAGCACTTTTGCATATTAATATTTTTTATCTATATTGTTGCGATATATAATAAAAATTATTGCCACAAACATTGTGTTCTTGTATAGCGTTATAGTCAAAAAGGTTTCAACTGTAGGACCTAACCTGGTATTTCTCAGAATGCTACTGAGATGAGACCGAGTCCGGGCCTACAAAAATATCCGGGTGATGTGGGATTAGGATTAGAGGATGTCGCTGATGGCCCCGGAGACATTCCGAAGAATTTATTGAGAGAGTTTTGTTAGAAGCCTATCGGGGCCTGGCAAGCCAGGCCCCGACAGGATGATATTTTTGGCAATGGCTGGATTTAATAAACCACGGTGGATTTGGCGCTGGTCATTTCCACGACCAACCTGCCGGCCTTAATCAATTCCGCTCCCTGGATCAAGTCAGCCTGACTGATCTTGCGCTCCTCGATGCAGGGGATTCAGACCAGGACCTTGCCGCCGTTGGCGACGTAATTGTCGATCAAGGTCTTTAATGGGGTGAGGCCGGGAGCCAGGACGTGTTCGGCATAGCCCTGTTTGGCCAGATAGGCGCCCACGCCCTGGAGCACCACTACGGCTTCCACGTCCATGGACTGGGCCGCGTTGGCCAGCAGGAAGGGAAAGGTGGCCCGTTCCGGGTCCTCTCCCGCATGGGTGGCGACCAATACGATTTTTTCCTTCTCCGCCATGTTCATCCTCCTTTTTCTGGGGTTATTACTGCCGGAGCCGGGGACCAGCGCCTTTACCCGACCCTTGATACCGTTTTTAGTCTTCGGTCTTCAGTTTTCAGGAACAATTTTTTATCTCACGCAAAGGCGCCAAGTCGCAAAGGAAGACGCAAGATAATTAACATAAAAAATATTGCGCCTTTGCTCCTTGGCGTCTTTGCGTGAGGTTTTTTTTATGCCATATACCGCCCCACCACGCTGGCCAAGTCTTCCGCGGGCAGGCCCGCCTTCAGCAGGTTGGCCAGGCAGATGGGGCAGAAGGTGACCACCACCGGCGTCTGGGCGGCCCGAAGTTCCGCGGCCCTCCGCTCCAGGATTTCCCGGTTCAGAGCCGGGGAGACCGACTCCGCGGGGCCGCCGCAGCAGGAGGTGAACTCGCCGCAGTTCCTCACCTCCAGGTACTCCTGGCCCAGGCTGCGGAGCACCCGGCGGGGCTCGGCGGAAAGTTCCAGGTAGCGGCCGTAAAAACAGGGGTCGTGGATGGCCACCGGCGGGCGGCCGTCGCCGGGCCTGGCTCCGTTAGCTTTAAGCAAAGTGAAATATGGAGTCACTTCGAAGCTTGCGCCCGCATATTTCGGATAGAGCTCCTTCAGGGCATAGGTGGTGTGGGGATCGACAGTGATGATCTTTTGGACGCCGTGGAGCTTCAGGGTCCGGGCCACGAACCGGGCGTGGGTTGCAAAACCCTCTTGATCCCCCAGGTCGTAGAGCAGGATGCCGCTGTAGAAATCCATCTCCGGGTGGTAAAAAAAACCCGCCCCGGATTTTTGCAGGACCCGGCAGATGGCGTGAAGAATGCCGTTGAATTTCTTTTTCTCCCCCCCGGAGGCCAGAAGATCAAGCCCCCGGCCCCTGAGCGAGGCCGGCAGGAACCGGCCAAGGCGCAGATAGCCGGCCCCGCGGCTATCCTCCAGGCGCTCCAGATACCCGGCGGCGGCGTTGATGTAAGGGATGGCCTGGTACATCAGGCCGGTAAACAGCAGCGCGTTCCCGGGCCGCCGGGTGAAGCCGCCTGCGTCACGCCACCAGGTGTTAAACCGGGAAGCCGGGACCCCGAAGGGATTGCGGGTCTGACGCACATTGGCGGCCAGG
>DYJG01000299.1 GCA_020723225.1 Desulfobacca acetoxidans
TGTAAAGTTAATCAAAAAATCAACCTGGCCTGGAAGCTTTGGATATTGTCCAGGAATTTGATGGGTCCCGAGAGGCTTCGGCGTTAAACCGCCGACTTGCCGGATAGGGGAGCGGATAAGGGGGACCTTATAAGCTAAGGTTCATTAAAGCTGCAACAAATCTAATTGCTAGCTCATTGGTAATGAACCGAAAACCGAAAACCGAAAACGGTATTAATGAGCGCACGCCTACTCTTCTTCGGCGATCGCCGGTTCCCGGTCCGGATCCAGGTTGAAGAGCCGGCGTACCAGGTCCAGGGATTGGGTGGGGCGCTGGGGGTGTTGGTCGCCTTTGAGGAAGAGGATGGGATCGTGAATGAGTTTTTGGGCGATGGAGTGGGTCAGGACCTCCAGGGCCTGGCGCTGTTCCTCGGTGAGGGGGCCCAGGTGCTTCAGGGTCTTGTCCAGTTCGGCTTCGCAGATGCGGTCCGCCTTTTCCTTCAGTGAGATGATGGTGGGGTAGACCGCCAGGGTCTCCAGCCAATCCAGAAATTTCAGGGTCTCTTCGGCCACCAGGCGCTCGGCCTTCACCGCCTCCTGGTGGCGGCGCTGCCAGTTGATTTCCACCACCTCTTTTAAGTCATCGATATTATAGAGATAAACGTTGTCCAGATCATTGATCGCCGGGTCCAGGTCCCGGGGCACGGCGATGTCGATGAAGAACAAAGGTTTATGTTTGCGCTTGCGCATGACCCCCTTCACCTGGTCCCGGGTGAGGAGGTATTGGGGGGAGCCGGTGGAGCTGATAATGATGTCCGCAATCAGCAACTGGTCCACCAGTTCCTCCAGGGAGACGGCCTCCCCGCCGAAGCGCTGGGCCAGTTCCAGACCCCGCTCCAGGGTGCGGTTGGCGATGATGATGCGGCCCACGCCGTCGCCCCTTAAATGCTCCACGGCCAGTTCCGCCATTTCCCCGGCCCCCACCAGGACCGCGGTCTTCCCGACGAGGGAGCCGAAGATCTTGCGGCCCAGGGTGACCGCGGCGTAGCTGATGTTCACCGCGTAATCGCAGATGCCGGTCTCCCGGCGCACCCGTTTGGCCACTGAAAAGGTCTTGTGCAACAAGCGGTTCAAGATGGGGCCCGTGGCCCGGTTATCCGTGGCCTGGCGGTAAGCCTCCTTGATCTGCCCCAGGATCTGGGGCTCGCCCACCACCAGGGAATCCAGGCTGGCCGCGACTCTAAAGAGATGCTGCACCGCGTCCCGGTCCCGGTGCGCATAGATGGACTTGTCCAGTTCGTCGGCGGAGGCGTCCGGCAGATGGGAAAAGAAGTCCCGCAAGCGGCGGAGGGCGTCCTCCGGCGTTTCGGTGGCGCACAAAACCTCCACCCGGTTGCAGGTGGAATAAAGCACCAGCTCCAGCAGCTCCGGACGGGCCTTCAGGTCCGCGTAGGCCCCGGCCACGTCCGTGACCAGGCCCGCCAGTTTTTCCCGGAGGGCCACCGGCGCGGTCTTATGGTTGAGTCCGAGGAGCACCAGGTTCATGGCTGTTTCAGAAAACTCGAAAAACTATGGTAGCCGCCGAACCACAGGTTCGCGCCCACAAAGGTGGCCACCAGGACCAGAAAGCCGCAGATGGCCAGGAGCGCGGCCCGGCGCCCCCGCCAGCCCACGGTCAGGCGTTCATGCAGGAGCACCGCATAGATCAGCCAGGCGATGACGGTCAGAATTTCCTTGGGGTCCCAGCTCCAGAAGCTCCCAAAGGTGTATTGGGCGTAAAGGGAGCCGGAAATGATACCTGCGGTGAGCAGCGGAAAGCCGATGGTCAGGCACCAGTAATTGAGCCCGTCCAGTTGCTCCAGAGACGGCAGGCGGCGGTAGAAAAAGCCGAATTTTTTCTGTTTCAACTGCCGCTCCTGCACCAGGTAAAAGATGCCCCCCAGGAAGGCCAGGGTGAGGGCCGCGTTTCCCAGGAGAGCCAGGATGATGTGGAAGGTCAGCCAGAGGCTCTGGAGCATGGGGGAGACCGCGCCGTGCCCCGGGTGCAGGATTAAAGTCCCGGAAACCATCAGGGCCGCCAGGGGCGCGGTCAAGGCCCCCAGGACCTTGATGGGGAAACGCCAGTATAAAAAGAGAAACGCGGCCACCAAGGCCCAGGCCGACACCAGCAGGGTCTGGCCGAAGGTGGCAACCGGCAGGTAGCCCGCGGCCCAGGTGCGGGAAATGAGTTCTAGGGTATGGAACACCAGGCCCGTTCCCAACAGCCAGGCACCGCCCCGGCAGAGGTTCTCCCGCTGGGCCAGGAAAAAGCCCAGCCACGAGGCCGTGGCCCCGAAGTAGGCGAGGAGGGTGAGGTAGATTAAGGCGTTGCCCATATGTTGTTCCGGTCTTCGGTCTTTGGTCTTCGGTTAAGGATTCGGGCCTAAGTAGTTCAAAGTTCAAGGTTCAAGGTTGAGGCCGCCCGTTCTGTCCGTAAGTTCCAAGTTCCTGGTTCCAAGTTCCAAGTTAAAGGCAAGGCTTCTCGGTAACTTATCCGTGCAGTTGATTATCTGGTTCCCAAGCTGTGCTTGGGAACCCAATTGCTCAAGAAGCTTTGCTTCTTCAACGCCTCCGACGGAGCTAATGGCGGCGAAGCAGAGCTTCGCGGCCAAGTGCGTTCCCAAGCGCAGCTTGGGAACGAGTAGGGTGCGTCTCACGCACCATTTTTGGCGCGTAAGACGCGCCCTACTCCAATATTTCTTCCAGGGCCGCGACGTCCAAGACCTGGTCCAAAACGTCCCGGAGGATACGCTTAACTTCGTTCAGATCCCCCCGGCTCAATGCCAGCAGCAGCGGACTATCCACCAGGCGTTTAAAGAGGACGGCATTCTCCGGGTCACCCCGCCGCGCTTCCAGGACCCGGCTGCGCACCGCCTGCATCAGGGCCAGATACGGCCCGTATTCCGGGCCGAAATGCTGCTCCAGTTCCTCCCTGATCTTCCGGGCCAGGGCCGGGGACGCGCCCCCGGTGCTGATGGCGAGCGTCAGCTCCCCCCGGCGCACCTGGGCCGGGACGATGAAGGTGCACAAATCCGGCTGGTCCACGATATTCACCCAGATGTTTCGAACCTGGGCCGCGGCGCTCACCCGGGCATTGACCTCCATGTCGTCCGTGGCCCCGATCACCAGGGCCATGCCTTGGGCCTGCTCCTCCTGAAAATCCTCCTGGAGGTGGATAAGTTCGCCTTTGGCGGCCAGATCCGCCAACACGGGGGTCAGCTCCGGACTCACCACCGTCACCCGGGCCCCGGCCTCCAGCAGGTCCAGCACCTTGCGCTCCCCCACCGTTCCGCCGCCCACCACCAGGCAGTGTCTGTCTTCCAGGCGAACAAATACAGGATAGGTTTTCATGGCTGCCGGCAATGTCCCGGTCTCTCCGGGAAATCCCCCCTTTATTCACTTAATTTAATAATTTAACAATCAAAGAAAGGGGATGCAAGGAGATTGCGTCCCTTCCCGGGCAAATCGCCCTCTTTAAGCCTTTGCCATTGACAGGGGCGGTAACTCCTGGTTATATGAAACAGCAGATAAAACGCCGGGCCCCTTTATAATTCCCGGGGAACAGATTGGTGGCGATCCTTCGTTTTCTCCCATTGCTTTTGATTTTAGGGGCCATGGCCGCATCCAGCCCGCCCGCGCCGGCCTGGGGGGAGGAGAAAGCCATGAGCATTAGCGAGGCAGATAAAAAGCGGCTGCTGGAGTTGGCCCGGTCCAGCATCCGGGCGCACCTCAAAGGGGAATCCCTTCCTTCTTTGGCCGGGGCCTCGCCCCTGTTGTGCGAGTCCCGGGGCGTATTTGTCTCCCTGCACCGCCAGGGACGGCTCCGGGGCTGCATCGGCTATCTGGAGGCCGTTAAACCCCTGGGGCAGTCGGTGGTGGAAATGGCCGCGGCCGCCGCGTTTCACGATCCCCGGTTCCGGCCCCTGGGGCCGGAGGAACTGGCCGACCTGGAGGTGGAGATTTCCGTGCTCACCCCCATGCAGCCCCTGGATAAGGTGGAAAAGATCGAAGTGGGCAAGCACGGCCTCTACATCGAGAAAGGCCGGAGCCGGGGCCTGCTTCTCCCCCAGGTGGCGGTGGAATACCGTTGGGACCGGACCACCTTTCTGGAGCAGACCTGCTGCAAGGCCGGCCTGCCGCCCCAGGCCTGGAAGGA
>DYJG01000300.1 GCA_020723225.1 Desulfobacca acetoxidans
CCTTTTTCCCGTACCTGCCGTACACGGTGTCATACTTGAGCAAGTAGGCCAGGTTGTCCAGGGCCATGAGATCGTTGAGGGCCACCAGTTCGAATTCCGGGGTCTCCAGAATGACCTTGAACGCGGCCCTGCCGATGCGCCCCATCCCATTAATCGCCACCTTCGCCATGTTCGACCTCCTTTGCCGTCTGCCGACCTGGGCAGGTTAAAAATAGCTATATCTGCGCCGCCCCCGAGGCGGCCGTTCCTGATGGAAATTAAATAATCATTTTATACTCCTAGACCAGCGGGGAATTCAAGAAATATAAAAAGAAGGCGGCGGCAAGGGCGAGGTCTCTGCGCTCTCTGCGAGGAAAAAAGGTTTCTCGCAGAGGCGCAGAGAATGTCAAGCGCGGTTATTTAAGCCGCTCAGTATAGTCTTCAGCCTCGGTACGCGAAAGAGGTCGAGTGCTGCTTGATCTCGAAGGTCTGGTCCGAGCTCCGGGCTCCCCCTACCAGGGTCCGCACCCGAAGGCTTCCACCCCTGGGGCACATGCGGCCCTTGAATCGATCCCCGTAAATGTATGCTACCCACTTGCCCCTATAGAAGTCCAGTTGGTAGAACAAGCCGTTGGCCTTATAGATGACCACGTCCGCCGAGTCCATCTTTTTAAGAAAGTTTCGAGTGCGCAAAAGAGGAATGGTTGTGGAAACGCCGTTTATGACGATCTTGAAGTCGCCGAACTGCTTCGTTCCCTTCGGGAGATGCCCCTCCAGCACCATCTGGCCCTCTCCTCCCCTGGTATTATAGGAGCCCTGGACTTTGTGCACACCGTAGGGGGCCCATACCTCCTTCTTTTCCGAGAGTTGCCAGGTTGTGTCCACTCGGTGTTTCAACCACTGCGTGAAGGCATAGGCGCCCTGCAGCTCGAGGTTGATGCGCAGGCTGCTGTCCCCCGGCTTGATGCGTCGATCCAGCATGTTCGAGCTGCCCGAAAAGGACCACGTCTTGTTGAAGAAATCCAGCTCGAGAGTGAACGGCTCCTTAACCCAATCGTAGGTACGATACGTCCATACGCTGCGTTGCCTGGACCAGTGGCCCTTAATCAGGGTTGCCTTAAACACATGGCCGTTCACGGAGACCGAGGCGCCCTTACGCGGCACGAACTGATCGGCGGCCATCTCGAGACTGGTCTGGCCTCCCTGCCCGTCCAGCCAGGCAAGCCGCCCTTTCACGACCTGGTAGGTGTCCTGACGGCCGGCAGGCCCTCCGAGATTGATCGCTCCGGAGGCGGATTGCGGGGGAGGTGAGGCCCCTATAGTGCTCTCGCCGGTCGTGGTGTACCCGGTGACGTTCCAGGTTATGCACCAGGGCAGATTTCCACTGTAGCCCGCGGGTATCCAGGGCGCCTGGTCGCTCGTGGCCTGGAGCCAGTAGGGCTGGACGGACAGACCATTGATTAAGCCGGGGGGGGGGGTTAGGACCGAGAGCGGGCATGTTGTTGGTGCAGGAGACGCTGTTGGTGATGGTGGATTCGATTTCGGTCGTGGTCTCGAACTCGCCGTCGTAGCCCATGGTGATCCCGGCCGAGAAGCCTTCCAGGAAGTCGAAGGAGGCGTCCGCCGCCACGGAGAAGCTGTTGCTGTTGCCCTTGGAGTCCATGGTGCTGTCGCTCTTGGTATAGGTCACCGTGGTTAGTGTTCCCTGGTTGAGCACACCTATGTCGGACAGGTCTCCGAAAATGGCTTTCCAGTCGGACCCGCCGCTGTCCCAGTCTCTTATCTGATGCCAGCTATGGAGGTCGGTGGAGTAGGGATAAGGGGTCAAGCCTTGAAAGAGGCCCTGGATGAAGCCGTCGCTCGGGTTCTGCAAATCGAAGTAGCACGCCTGTTGGACGACGTTCGCCGTGCCGGTGGTGTACATGTCCTGGCCGAGGTAGGTGGCGCCGTCGTAGGCGTAGACCTTGTACTGCTGGGTAACGAGGATGGGGGAGTTGAAGACGGCATAGCCGTGGGTGCCGAAGTTCGAAACCTCATCCTTGGTGCCGAAGGTGTAGTATTGGGAGACCTCCACCGTGCTGCTGGTCCCATGGCTCGAGGTCCATGCATGGGCGTAGCTGAAATCGAGGTTTGCTTCCCCCATGCCCCCCTGAATCTTGGTCTCGGTGCCGACGCTGATGGTGTTGGTGGAGGTGTGGGTGGTGGAAACACTTTGGGTTTGGTCCTTTCCGTATTCCACATTGGAGAGTTCTTGGATAACGTATAAGTCGTCGATTCCGTTCAAGGCGAAAGGAGGGGGGCCGAGAACTATGCCCACCAGCGACCAGAGGTTTCGAAGCGCCTTGCTCTTAGCGTCATCCCCCATGGCGTTGGCGGTCGTGGTGGGCGCGCCGGCCCAGCCGTAGGTCGGATCGTTGTGCTGCGGGACCATGAAGTCCGACCCAATCGGCAGGCAGTCCACGTTTTGTCCTTGTGGGGGCGAGGGGAGGTCGGTTGGGAAAAGGTGTACAAGATGCATGGCGCCCGAGGCGTCGAGGGTGCGGAACCAGGGTGCCATGGCCGGTGCAGATTCACAATCGACGCCTTGCTCAAACTGGCTGCTCCAGGTTTCGGTTTTCAGGTTGTACTCCCAGCGGGCTAGCTGGTTACTGCCCTCTGCACTTCCGTAGAGCTGAATGCAGAGCGCCTTGGCGCCGCCCGGAGTGGCATTGACCGCGTCGGCCGTCCCGAGAATGAGATTCCCATGCATGAAGGGCAAAGAGGTCCAGGGGTTTTGCGCAACCTTGGGGAGCCACTGCGGGGTTGAAAAGGAGTACGAGCCATTGTTGGTGAACTCGCAATAGAGCGGCCCCGCGTCCCGGTCCAGGTAAACCAGCATGACGCGCGGCGGGCCGCCGTCCGCCGGGTAGAACGTCACCGCGTCCACCACATCCACCGGCTCGCAGGGGGGAGGCCCCACGGCAAGCCTGGTGAAATTTTGTCCGTCCGCCGAACTGAAGGTCCCGGAAACCGTGAAGACATAGATGGCGTTCTTGAACACCGCAGCCGCGGCTCCGTACGGTGAGATTCCCGTAACGATCGTTTGGATGGGGCCAGGCGCCCCCGTTGCAGGATTTACCGTAACGTACTGAAGATACCCGCCGTTGGTTACGAAAAAGCAGTAGAGGGTCGCATTGTACACGCACGCCCCGACCCCGCCGGCGATATTTTTAGAGGAGCTAGGGTCAAATAGATTCCAGGTATTGAACTGTCCGTTGGTGTTTAACTCCCAAGAGGAGTCCGAAAATGTCCCGCCAACATAGTTCAAAAATTGTTGCCCCTGATCGTAATAGAAAAAATGCGACTTTCCCGCACTGTAAAGCCCCTTGCCTGGCATCTGATACTGCGGCTGGTACTGGGCGAACGAGGCCGGCGGGAACCCAAGTGCCATAAGCCCGAGAACCGCTAGGCCGATAAGCCATCCAAACACTCTTTTCCGTCTTTGACGCGCTTCCTTACACATGCTGCTCTCCTTCTCGTGATGAGTAATGAAATATCCTAAGTCCACCAGGAAATGGTACGCAATAATCCAAGCCTACTTTGACCCGAACCCGGCCACGGACACAAGCCGTCTGGGATGAATCGGCCCGAATATGTGACGAATTGGATGTCGCGAGGGGAAATTAGAGGAAATTAGGGACAGACACTATTTAATGCTGGAAAAAGTGTCTGTCCCCATTTTCTCCCCGGCGGTTCAGCCGGCAGCACGGCATCTCCCCGATGGGGCACGGGGAAAGTTCCCCTGCCTTGGGGCTCCTCACACATAACCACTTCTCGCCCCCCCAAATCCTTTGACAAAACCCGCTCTTTTGGGATAATCATTTGTTGGAAATATCGACCGTTTAGCCTTAAGGAGAGAACATGGCCATTGAAGAATTCCCCCGGATGAAGCGCTTGCCCCCTTACGTCTTTGCCACCGTCAACGCCCTGAAGATGATGGCCCGGCGGCGGGGGGAGGACATCATCGACCTGGGGATGGGCAACCCGGATATGCCCACCCCGCCTCATATTGTGGAGAAACTGGTGGAAGCCGCAGGCAAGGCGGCCAACCACCGCTACTCCGCGTCCCGGGGGATCACCAAACTGCGGGTGGCCATCTCCGACTGGTACAAGCGCCGCTTCGACGTGGACATCGATCCGGA
>DYJG01000301.1 GCA_020723225.1 Desulfobacca acetoxidans
CTCCGGGTGGGTGATTTTCTCCAGCAGGTCGGGGTCCGAGAAGAAATCTTCCGCCTGATAACCGGTGATCCGGGCGCATGAAGGAGAGTTGTAATTGAACCTCCCGTCCGGCCCCAGCCAATACTCCCAGTCATAAGTGAAATCCGCCACGGTCCGGAACAGGACTTCCGATTTCCGCAAGGACTCCTCCGCCACCTGCCGTTTCGTCAACTCCAACTGCAGCGCCTGGTTGGACTTCTTCAACTCTGCGGTCCTTTCTTCCTCCTTTTCCTGGAGAACATCCCTGCCGCGTTTTATCTCCAAAAATAAAGGGGCAATCAGGGCCACCCCCACCGCCATGGAAACGGAAGTGGCCAGGGCGATCAATTCCTGGCCGAGGTCCATGGGCATTAGGTCCATCCCCCTGGCGTACCACGCGTAGAGGGTAAAGCAGCGTCTCAGACTCATGAGAACGATGGCCCCGGCGATGAGTATCCAGGCCAGGGCCTTCCCGGTGATCCGGATCAGCCGCAACGCCAGGAACGCGGCCGCAAATTGGAAGGGAATGGAGATAAACAGGATGAAGTAAGCCTGGTTCATCGACCTGCCTCCTACAAATTCCGGATATTCTGGCGTTCTCGATGCTTGCTTCCCAAGCCTGCCTGAAGACCGGGTTTTTGCCGGCAACTGATCCCCAAGCAAATGGATGGAAAAAGTTACCGATATATTGAGATAGATATCGCCAATGGGCAATCAAAAATATTCGGGCAAGATCTCCTCCGGGAGCCTTGCTGTCGCTATTTTCTGATCAGAATTACCGCCGTCTGGCACATTAATTGAATTAATATAACCGGGGAACCGACCCCTAACCGGGCCGAACTTTTTGGCGGCCCGGGCCAGCCTGTGCGATCAGTACTTTCAGGGGCTAAAGACCAGATGAAAACTATTCTCATTGTTGATGACGCCCATTCCACCCTGGCAATGCTCAAGGAGGAATTTGAAGGGGCAGGCTACGAAGTGTTGACTACCGATTCGGGGAAGGAAGCTCTAGATATCCTTAATAACCCGTCCAAAGACGTGGATTTGTTAATCACCAACCTGCGCCATGCCGGCCCTAAGGGGTTGGATTTTATCTGGCTTATCAAAAAGACCTGGCCGGATCTGCCGGTAATCTGCCTTACGGCATTCTCGGAATATAAAGATCTTCCTCCCCACCAAAGGCCTTTCGACGCTTTGGTGGAGAAATCATATGATTTATCAAACCTTAAGGATAGTGTCGCCAGCCTTATTGATCAGAAAAAGTAGAAACGGGGATGGTTTTATTGCCAATCATCCGGCGGAGGGAGAGTGATTCGAACTCCCGGCGAAGAGCTAATTATTCTGATTTAAACGGCGGTTAAAGAGCAGTTGTTTTTAACCGAACATTAGTTGAAAAGAGCCTGATAGCGGAAGCCTTCGGCGTCAGGCCCGATGGGGACCAGGAAGATTTCGATCCTGCCCAGGACGGCGTTGCGCCAGGGGTAGATCCTTTGCGGCAGAAAACCGGGGCCCAAGGGATGGCGGAACTTGACCTGGAAGGCGCGGCGGTTGGGGGCCCGCCCCGGATAATCATGGGTCCGCAGCGCGGTAGCTTCGCACAGCCGCCCGATGGGGACGCCCTCGCATTCCACGATGCCGAAATCCTGGTGGAGTTTCCCCCCGGTGTCCAGGGCGTGGCGGTTGAGAGGGCGCAGGAGGAGCAGGAGCAGGCCCCCGATCCCCAGGGCCAGGGCCGTCATGGCCGGAGACAGGGTTAAGGCGACCGCCAGGTTAACCATCGCGATAACCAGGATGCTGACCAGCAGCAGGAGTTGCTGAATGCCAAACCCCACCATTTCCATGGCCGCAGTGAGCACATAGGTGAGGTCCGCAGCCCGGGTGCGGGTGAAAGTGAGCCAGTCGACCCGGGAGAGATCCTGGTACAAGTCGTTGCGGAGGAAAAGAGTAAATCCCTGGATTATTTCCATGTTCAGCACATCCCGGAACCGGGAGGCCACCGCCGAAGCCGTCACGAGCGCCACGTAGACACCGAGGATTACCGGCAGGGTGAGGGGGAGACCGGCCAGGGCCAGGAAGTCTCCAACGAAAGCAGTAATGCCGCCCGACCCGGCCGTGCTGCCGAAGCCGATGAGTTGCAGCAGGGGGATGATCATCAATAGGCCGATCCCTTCCGACAATCCCAGAGAGATCAACAGGGCCAGGGAAATTACGGCCTTGAGCCGGGCATAACGGCAGATGGCCAGCAGATAAGGCCAAAAGAGGGAAGGTTTAATGTCGGCAGCGTTTGTCATCATTAAGCTATGCCTGATTCCAACTTCTCTGCAGGTTTCGATGGAGCCAGAGGAGCGGACGCAAGAAGTAGTAGAGGATGTAAAGGGAACTGGGAAGGCCGAAGTTCTTCCAGTCTTTGCCCAGCAGGATTTCATGGAAGATTTGCAGCTTATCCTCGAAAGAATGAGCGCACCGGATACGGCATTGGTAGTGGAGGAGGGATGTAAAAAAGGGGCGTGTTTCCGGCTGGGGACGGAGCATAGATCGGTAAGCTACTCTGGCTAAGTAAAAAACCAACTGGTCCTGTAAGACATAAGCTCGAATTGCCTCAGGCAAGGGAACATCCAGGAGTCCATGGGCCAGGATCACACCCTGGGCCAGGGGGCGCAGCACGCCGGCCTTTCCTGCCAAAGCCAATAAGTGTTGCCAGTCGACTGCCGGATTTGCGCGCATCATTTCCGATAGGTCAACCAGCCAAAATAGCCTGGACCAGAAATGGGCGCCACCGTGGGCGCACAGATAAAGGAGGTTATCAGACAGGGAAATCGCCGGCAGCCTGGACCCGGCCACCATTACGGACGAAACCCGGCTAGCTAGCCGGGCTAAATCCAGGCCGCGCGGTGGCTGATTATCTAGTAATCGCCAGTGGAGTTCAACCCGCAGATTGCCTTGGTCGTGCAGGTATTTAAAATGGTGTAAAAGTCTTAACAACCGTCGATGCTGCGAAGGTGTCACTAATAAATCCGGCTCGATGCGGCGATAGCTTGCTTGCAGGAGAAGGTGGGCACGCTCCATCTTATTGGGTTCAACAAGCAGATCAATATCACCGGCATGGCGCAGGGCCAGGTTGCCATAAACCTGTAAGGCCAGCACACTACCCTTCAGCGGCAGGACCGGGATGACGTTTTCCTGGAAAAGCTGGCAAAGCCGCACAGTCTCTGCGGCATTGGCTAAACCCCGGCGGGCGTTTTTCTCATAGCGGAAGCGGAGTGCGCTCATAACGGCGGACGGTACAGTTTTGCCGCCATAACGGCTGAGATTGGTATAGACCAGCGGAGCCACCCTATGACGATCCACCCACCGGAGAAACTCGGGCCAGGCAATGTCAGTTCGGCTCAGTCCCTTGATCTGCCGGGCTTCCTTGGCGTTGGGGGTGACTCTGAGACAGGCAAGAATAAGACGCATTTCCACGGCGAGATTAGACTGAATAAAGGAGCAAATCTCTCTCATACAACCGCCACCCGTCCCCCAAAAATATCACCTGTCCCAAGCTGATCTTTGTGAGGGCCTTGATAGCATTAATGCTTAAAAACGACTCCACTATTGGAAGCAGCTCGTTTGGGAATAAACATGGGTAGTACGCAAAAGCTCCTATTTTTAATTTTTACCATACCATAAGATGGCAAAATGTGTCAGTGATTCGCGGATCATCCAATATCGGTCAAAACAGCTTAACGGCATGAGAGGCGTGGGAGAATCCCATCCCTCCCCCTTCAGGAAATTCAGGGGCCGGGATGGGTCGTGAGATACAAGACCGTTTCCCCAGGGTATCATGCTGGGAAGCTGTTTATTGAGAGTCAACAGCATGTTAGCAAATACACTATCTTTTTTAGGCACTTTTCGTGCATAATCCGGATTAAAAGAATCAATTTCAAGTCCCTTTTCATCTGGGCATCTGCAGTCTATGGTGTTAGTATGTAATTGTTTAAACCAAGTTGGGTGCAAGAAAAAGTGCAAGGCGAGCAGCAATCCATAATCTGCACCGGGTGCGGTTGCCTCTGCGACGACCTGGATGTGAAGCTGGCCCAGGGCCAGGTTCAGGAGGTGGCCAATGTCTGCCTCTGGGGACTGAGCCGCTTCTTCCCCATCA
>DYJG01000302.1 GCA_020723225.1 Desulfobacca acetoxidans
AAGGAAGGCGTCACCGAATACGATTCCGGCTGGCACCGCCAGAAATTGGGGCAGATGCCGAAGCTGGCGGCCTATGTTCCCATCAGGTTTGATAAAGGGTTGGTCAGGGGCGTAACCGAAATCGAAGACCCGGTCCATAATCTCTGGGGGGTCTGCGTGTTGGCTCCGGTGGAGGAAGTGTCCGGCCAGGTTTCGGAGGTGATGCACCAGGAATTGTTTCTGGTGGGGACCTTTGCGGTGCTGGTGCTCCTGGCCACCGCGGTGTTGATCGGCGCCGCGCTCACCTGGAATAAAACCCTGACCCGGCAGGTCGACCTGAAAACCCGGGAATTGGTGGAATCCCAAGAGCGCCTGGTGCATTCCGAGAGGTTCGCGGCGGTGGGGGAGGCCGCGGCCTACGTCAGCCATGAGATCAAAAATCCCCTGATGGTCATCGGCGGCCTGGCCCAGCAAGTGGAGCGCCGCCTGGAGGATGAGAAGGCCAGGAGTAAACTGAAAATCATTCAGCAGGAAGTCCGGCGCCTGGAGTCCTTTCTGGGGGAATTGCGGGATTTCACCCGGCCCGTATTGCCGGTGAAGAAACGAATCGATCTGAACCAGGTCGTCAAGGAAGTGAAGGACATGATGGCCGAGGTGGCCAGGGAAAAGGGCGTAAGCCTGGGGGAAAAGCTGGACCCCGTGCCTTCCCTGGAGGCCGACCCCAACCAACTGAAACAGGTGCTGGTCAACCTGATCAAAAACGCCTTGGAGGCCACGGAAACCAACGGCCGGATTTCCCTGGCCACCGGCTTTCAGGATGGACAGGCCTGGTTTTCAGTGCAGGACACCGGCAAAGGCATGCCCGAGGAAGTCTTGGAAAATATCTTCCATCCCTTCTTCACCACCAAGGACAAGGGCACCGGCCTGGGACTGGCCGTTATCCATAAGATCATTTCCGATCATCACGGCTCCATCCAGGTTGACAGCGCCCCGGGCCGGGGCAGCACCTTCCTGGTCAAGTTGCCTCTAAGCTAAAGCCATGGAGTCTTCCTCTCTCCCGGATACCGCCAGGGAAACGCAGAAACGCCGCCGGGAACGGATTCTCATCATCCTGATCCTGCTGCTGGTGGTGACCATTACCTCCGTGGAGGTCTACCTGGTGCGCCGGGGCGGGCAGCCGGTCACCGGCAGCCTGCTGGCCTTCAGCCTGCTCAACATCAACACCATCCTGCTCTTTCTCCTCATCTTTCTCATTTTCCGCCACCTGGCCAAGCTCTTCCTGGAAAGGCGGCGCCGGGTCTTCGGCTCCCGGCTGCGCACCCGCCTGGTGCTCACCTTTATCAGCCTGACCATCCTCCCCACCCTTTTTCTGTTCTTTATGGCCTGGCAGTTGATCTCCAGCCGGGTGGACTTTTCCTGGGGGCCCCAGGTGGAGGGGCATCTGGAACAGGCCCTGAATCAGAAAAAGGCTTTTGCCCTCAGCCGGGAGGAGAAGCTGCGGGCCTATGGCCGGCTCCTGAGTCTGGAACTGGAGCGGGAGGGGGGATGGACCGACAGCGACCGGGACTTCTGGCAGGATTTTTTAACGAAAAAACGGGCGGCTTTTCACCTCTCGGGTCTGGAGCTGCTGGACCCGGCGGGAAAATCGCTCACTTCCAGCTATGATCCCCAGGCGGGGGAGCTGCCCCGAATCGCCCCGCCGGAAACAGGCTCGAGTGAGGCTCTGCAAAGGATACCTTTCCGGGGCGGAGAACTGTTGACCTTTTTGGCCCCGGTTACCGACCCCGAGGGTGTTCTTGAAGGATACGCCGCGGTCCGGGAGTTCTTTCCCCAGTCCCTGGGGGGCGCGGAACAGAGCATCCTGGAGCTGCGCCAGATGCAGCTCTTGCTCAAGCCGGTGCGGGTGAGCCACTACCTCACCCTGGTGACCGTCACCCTGGTGGCCATGTTCTTCGCGGTCTGGCTGGCCTTTTACATGGCCCGGGAGATCACCACCCCCATCCGCCAACTGGCGGAAGGCACCTTGAAGGTGGCGGGGGGAGACTATGATTTTCAGATCACCCAGGAAGGCCAGGAAAGCCGGGATGAAATCGGTTTTCTGGTGCAATCCTTCAATAAAATGACCCAGGACCTGCAACACAGCCAGGCGCAACTGGCCGCGGCCTACCGGCAATTGAGCCAAAGCCATTCGCAACTGGAAGCCCGGAAGCGGGACATGGAGATACTGCTCAAAAATGTGGCCGCGGGGGTGATCAGCATCGACAGCCAAGGACGCCTAACCACCATCAACGATTCCGCGGCCCAGATGCTCAACTGGCGGCGGGAAGAGGTCTTGGGCAAGGATTGCCGGGACCTGCTTCCCGCCGGTGAATACCAGCGCCTGGCGGAGGTCATCGCCGGGGCCCGGAACTCCCCCAAGGGCGCGGTGGAAACCCCCCTGCACGTGGCCCTGCCGGATAAGACCCTGTATCTTTTGATCAAACCCACGGTCCTCAAGGACGAAGCCGGCCAGGACCTGGGCGTGGTCATCGTTTTCGAGGACTTGACCGAGCTGGAGCGGGCCCAACGCCTGGCGGCCTGGCGGGAGGTGGCCCGCAGCATCGCCCATGAAGTGAAAAACCCGCTGACCCCCATCAAGCTGGCGGCCCAACGGCTGCGCCGCCGCTACCTGGACCGTTTCGAAGGCGACAGCCAGGTCTTTGACGAATGCACTCAGATCATCATCAGCCAGGTGGACGAATTGAAGAAACTGGTCAACGAGTTCTCGCGCTTCGCCCGGCTGCCGCAGCTCACCCTCGGCCCCCAGGACTTCAACGCCCTGGTGCAGGAGACCCTGCTGCTTTACCAGGAAGTCCAGCCCCGGGTCACCCTGGAGTTTCAGCCCGACCCGGAACTCCCCGTCCTGCTCCTGGACCGGGAGCAGATGAAACGGGTGCTCCTGAATCTGCTGGACAACGCCCTGGCGGCCATCGCCGGCAGCGGCAAGATCACCATTTCCTTGAAAGGCGATGCGGCCCGGGAGATGGTGGAGCTTACCGTGGCGGACACCGGCGGCGGCGTCCCGGAGCGGGATAAGGTACGCATCTTCGAGCCTTATTTCTCCACCAAACGGGGGGGCACCGGCCTGGGCCTGGCCATCGTCAATTCCATTGTCGCCGAACACCACGGGGAGATCAGGGTGGAAGACAACGCCCCCCGGGGCACCCGGGTGGTGATCGACATTCCCATGATTCGAGGAGATTATGCCGGCCACGCTGCTGGTGGTGGATGATGAGCCCCAGATTCTCCAGGTAGTCTCCGGGATCCTCCAGGATGAGGGCTTCGAGGTGGTGACCGCTCCGGATGGCGAGACCGCCTTGAAGCTGGTGGCCGAGGAGACCCCGGACCTGGTGCTGCTGGATATCGCCTTGCCCGGAAAGGACGGGCTGGAGGTCCTCCAGGAACTGAAGGTCAAGAACCCGGTCCTGCCGGTGGTGATGATCTCCGCGTTCGGCTCTGTGGAGAACGCGGTTAAGGCCACCCGCCTGGGGGCTTACGACTTCATCGAGAAGCCGCCCCACGCGGACAGCATCCTCCTCACCGTCAGAAACGCCCTGGAGATGGCCCGGCTGTCCGAGGAGAACCGGAGGCTCAGGCTCCAGGCCGCGCCGGTCCGGGAGATCGTGGGCAGAAGCGAGGCCGTCCAGCGCCTCCGGGAGCAGGTGCGCATGGTGGCCCCCACCAACGCCTCGGTCTTAATCACCGGGGAAAACGGCACCGGCAAGGAATTGGTGGCCCGGGCGCTGCACGCCTTCAGCCACCGCTCCCACAAGCCCTTCGTGGAGGTGAACTGCGCCGCCATCCCCGAGGACTTGATCGAAAGCGAGCTTTTCGGCCACGAAAAAGGGGCCTTCACCGGGGCCACCAGCCGCCGCCAGGGGAAATTCGACCAGGCCCACGAAGGCACCCTCTTTCTTGATGAAATCGGCGACATGAGCCTCAAGACCCAGGCCAAGATTCTCCGCATCCTGGAGGAACAGCGCTTCGAGCGGGTGGGCGGCGGCCGCCCCATCCAGGTGGACGTGCGGGTGGTTGCCGCCACCAACAAGAACCTGGCGGAAGAAATCCAGCGGGGTGCCTTCCGGGAGGACCTCTACCACCGCATCAACGTCATCCCCCT
>DYJG01000303.1 GCA_020723225.1 Desulfobacca acetoxidans
GTAGGGGCGAACCTTGTGTTCGCCCCGAGCGTTCAGGGCGAACACAAGGTTCGCCACAAAAAACGTCTTTTGATTGCAAATTGGTATCAGGGCAGGCAGGCCGTGGGGGAAGGGGCAAGGGGGCAGGTCCTCACCCTCATCCCCCACTCTTTCTCGCTGATACGTTGAAGGAGGCTCGACCTTCTGTATAGATAGCAGGAAAGAGGTTAGGGGAAAATCCGATAATTTCTGATTTTGGCGTCCAAAATTCTCTTACAAAAAAATCTCTGCGCCCTCTGCGTCTCTGCGGTGAATTATTTTTACCGCAGAGACGCAGAGGGCGCAGAGAAAATCAAAACTCCACCAACCGGTTCTGGATGGCGAAGCGGGACAACTCGGCGTTGTTCCTCAAGTTGAGTTTTTTCAGCAGCCGGAAGCGGTAGGTGTCCACGGTCTTGACGCTGATGTTGTAGGCCTCGGCGATCTCCCGGGTGGTCTTGCCCAGGGCCAGGTGCCTGAGCACCTGGATCTCCCGGTTGGACAAGGCGTCCAAAGGCGAGCGGTCCTGGGTGCCGGAGGCCAAGCGGTGGGCCAGGGATTCGGCCGCGGAGTCGCTGAGATAGCGCCCCCCGGCGTGCACCTTGCGGATGGCGTTCACCATCTGCTCCGGCGCCGAGCGCTTGGTGATATAACCCTTGGCCCCGGCGCTGATGGCCCTGAAGACGTACTGTTCCTCTTCGTGCATGGTGAGGATGAGGATGGGCATCTTGGGGTAGTAGTGGTGGAGTTGGCTGACCACTTCCAGGCCGTCCATGATGGGCATGGAGATGTCGATGACCGCCACATCCGGTTGGCTCTCGTGGGCTTTTTGCACCGCCTCGTGGCCGTCCGCGGCCTCGGCGATGACTTCGATGTCGCCCGAGTCTTCGATGATGCGCCGCAAGCCCGCCCGGACAATACTGTGGTCGTCCGCCAGTAGAATCCTGATCATGGCCCGGCTTACCTTCTATCCCGGAGGGGAAGCTTGAAACAGACCCGGGTCCCCTTGTGGGGCCGGGAATGAATCTCCAAGGCCCCGCCGATGAGCGCGGCCCGCTCCCGCATGCCCGCCAGGCCCAGGCACTCCGAGTCTTCGATCTTCCCGGTGTCGAAGCCGTGCCCGTTATCCACCACTTCCAGGGTTAACAGGCCCTTGGCTTCTTTCAAGGTGATCTGCGCCTGGGTGGCAAAGGAGTGCCGGGCCACGTTGGTCAGGGCCTCCTGGGCGATGCGGTAGGCCGCGGTGGCCACGAAATTGTCCACCCGGGTGACGTTGCTGGGCTTGAAAATACAGGCGATGCCGGTGCGCTTCCGGAATTCCGCGGCGTACCATTCCAGGGCGTCGATGAGCCCCAGGTGGTCCAGGACCCCGGGACGCAGCCGGGTGGCCAACCCCCGGACCTCGTCGATGGTGGTGTCGATGAGTTCGCACATCTTTAAGGCCCGCTCCCCGGCTTTGGCGTCCTTGCCCTTCAGTTGCTCCGCCAGCCAGACCGCGTCCATGCGCAGGGCGGTGAGGACCTGGCCCAGCTCGTCATGGAGCTCCCGGGCGATGGCCGTGCGCTCTTTCTCCTGGCGGGCCATGATGCTGCCGGAGAGGCGCCGCAGTTGATCCTGGGCTTTCTTGAGTTCGGTAATGTCCGTGGCGATGCCGCAGAGGCCGCTGGCCGCGCCATGATCGTCGTAAATGGGGAATTTTACCAATAAATAGGTAAGGACTGAGCCTTCGTGGGGAATGGTCTCCTCCACCTGGCGGGAACGCCTCTCTTTCAGGACCTGGAGGTCGGACGCCCGGAACTGGTCGGCCACTTCCTTGGGAAAGATGTCGTAGTCGGATTTTCCCTGGATGTCCTCGTTTTTAATGCGGAATAATTCTTCAAAGCGGGAATTGACCAGCCGGTAGCAGCCGTTCTGATCCTTAATATAAACCACGGCCGGGGTATACTTGAGGATGCCGGTGATCTCCCGGGTCCGCTGTTTGACCTGCCGCTCCAGGTCCTTGGAGTAGCGGCTCAGTTCTTTCTGGGCCCGTTTGAGTTCCGTCTCCGCCCTTTTGCGCCGGGACAGGTCCCGGGCCACGCAGACGCTGCCGATGGTGCGGCCCTTATCGTCTTTCAACAGACTGATGGAGATATCCATGGGCACAATGGCCCCATCCTTTTTCCTCATGCCTATTTCATATTCCCGCACCACTCCGTCTTTGCGGAGTTTCGCCAACATCAGCTTCAACTCTTCGGGATCGGCGTAAAGTTCGAACGCGGTCTTGCCCGCCAGTTCATCGAAATGATAGCCGTAGATGGCTTCGGCCCGCCGGTTCCACAGCAGGAAGCGGCCGCGGCGGTCGACGATGCCGATGGCGTCCACCGAGTTGTTAATGACGTTTTCCAGGTACTCCTTGGTCCGTTTCAGTTCCTCTTCGGCGCGCTTGCGTTCCTCGATTTCCTGTTTTAAGAGCAGATTGGCGGTAATCAGCTCCGCAGTCCGCTCCTCGATGCGCTGCTCCAGCTCGCCGTAGGCCTGCTGCACCGCTTCGTCGGCCCGCCGGCGTTCGCTTTTCAGGATCTCCAGATCCTGGATCAATTGGCGCACTTCCAGTTGTTTGTTCATTCCTTGGAGGCCAACGCGGCCTTTATAAATTCCCGGTTCAAGCGGGCGATATTGCCGATGGTAATCCCCTTGGGGCACTCCACTTCGCATTCCTTGTGGTTGGTACAGTTGCCGAAGCCCTGGGCGTCCATCTCCGCGGTCATGTTTAGCGCCCGCCGGGCCGCTTCCGGCCGGCCCTGGGGCAGGAGCGCCAGATGCGACACCTTGGCGCTGACAAAGAGCATGGCCGAGGCGTTGGGACAGGCCGCCACGCACGCGCCGCAGCCGATGCAGGCGGCCGCGTCCATGGCCGCCTCCGCGTCGTGCCGGGGCACGGGCAGAGCGTTGCCGTCCTGGGCCTGGCCGGTGTTCGCGGAGATGAAGCCACCGGCCTGGATAACCTTATCGTAGGCGCTGCGGTCCACCACCAGGTCTTTGATCACCGGAAAGGCCCGGGCCCGGTACGGCTCGATGACCAGGGTGTCACCGTCATTAAAACGCCGCATGTGGAGCTGGCACAGGGTGGTTTCCCGGTCCGGGCCGTGGGGGCGGCCGTTCACCGCGCAGCCGCACATGCCGCAGATGCCTTCCCGGCAGTCGTGGTCGAAAGCGATGGGTTCCTTGCCCGCCAGGGCGAGCTGCTCATTGACGACGTCCAGCATTTCCAGAAACGAGGCTTCCGTGGAGATGTCCTTGGCCGGAAATATTTCCCAACTTCCCCGGTCTTCAGGGCCGTTTTGCCGCCAGATTTTGAGAGTAAGGTTGATGTTTTTGCCGCTCATTTGTAACTCCTCACCGCCAACTTGACGTTCTCGAAGACCAGGGGTTCCTTGTGGAAGATGGGGGCCTTGCCCTCCCCGGCGTATTCCCACACCGCCACGTGGCACATGTTGGCGTCGTCCCGCATGGGCTCGTGGTCCTCCGTCTGGAAGGCCTCGTTGAAGTGCCCGCCGCAGGACTCTCTCCGGGCCAGAGCGTCGGTGACCAGCACCTCCGCGAATTCCAGGAAGTCGGCCACCCGGCCGGCCCGCTCCAGGCTTTGATTGAAGTCTTTATCCGTGCCGGGGAGCAACAGGTTTTGCCAGAATTCCCCCCGAAGATCCTGGATGAGCTTGATGGCCTTGGTCATGCCCTCGTCGTTCCGGCCCATGCCGCAGTATTCCCACATGATATGGCCCAGGTCCCGGTGGAAGCTGGCCGCGGTGCGTTTGCCCTTGATGCCCAGCAGCTTCTCCGTCCGGGCCTTGGCTGCGGCCTCGGCCTCGGCGAAGGCCGGATGGTCGGTATTGACCTCGATCAGGGGTGTGCCTCCCAGGTAGCCCCCCATGGTGTAGGGGATGACGAAATAGCCGTCCGCCAGGCCCTGCATCAGGGCGGATGCTCCCAGGCGGTTGGCGCCGTGGTCCGAGAAGTTGGCCTCTCCCAGGACGAACAGCCCCGGGATGGTGCTCATCAGGTTGTAATCCACCCAGAGGCCGCCCATGGAGTAATGGGACGCGGGGAAGATCATCATGGGGAC
>DYJG01000304.1 GCA_020723225.1 Desulfobacca acetoxidans
CGGGAATCATGGTTTTTAGGCGAGCAGGAGGAGTCCCGGACCGCCTGGGGGAAGGCGGGGATTGGGGCCGCCGGCATTCTGGGAAAGGTCTGGAGCCGCGGCAAGTCCTGGGGGGAGAAGGCTTATAGCGCCCTGGGCAGCCTCCGGACCGGCCAGATACCTCTCTCCCGGCGCCTGGGTTGGGGGCTGGGCCTGGCCGGGATGCTGCTGGTCCTGATCTTTCTGGGGTGGCAGGTGACCCGGCAACCCGCGTTCCCGCCGGAGCCGCGGCCGGTGGCCGAGGTCGCTTCCGCGCCCGTCCCGGCCGCCGGGCCGCCGCTGCAGGAAACCGCGGAGCCGCCGCTCCAGCCGGAACCTGCTCCGGCCATGAAGCCCGGCCCTCCTGCGGGCCTGATTCCCGCGGCCCCCCAGGCCCCCGCCGCAGCCCCGCAGCCGGAGCCGTCTTTGAAAAAGGAAAGGTACCTGGTGATCGCCGGGACCTTTGCCCAACTGGACCAGGCCCGGGCCCTGGCCCAGCGTCTGAAAGGCAAGAAATACCAGGCCCAGGTCACCAAGACCACCATTAAGGGGAAGACCACTTATCTGGTGCGCCTGGGGCCGTTCACCGAGAAAAAGAAGGCGGAGGAAGCGGCCGCGCGTCTTAAAGCCAAGGAACAGCTTAACCCCCGGGTGGCCCAATTGAAGCCCGCGCCTCCAACTGCATCGCCACAGACCAACGCTTCAAGAAGGGGGAGCAGCAGATGAGCCAGCCGGTCCTGACCACTTCCTTAACCGGCCTGGGGCCCCGCCACCAGGGCAAAGTCAGGGACATCTACGACCTGGGAGATAAGTTGCTCCTGGTGGCCACCGACCGCATGTCCGCGTTCGACGTGGTGATGGCCGAACCCATTCCGGACAAGGGCCGCATCCTCACCAAACTCTCGGCGTTCTGGTTCCGGCACTTGGCGGACGTGGTCCCCAACCATTTAATCTCCCTGAACGTGGATGATTTTCCCGCGCACTGCCGGCCCTACCGGGACCTGTTGGCGGGCCGGACCATGTTGGTGAAGAAAACCAAGCCCCTGCCCGTGGAATGCATCGTCCGGGGTTATCTTTCCGGCTCCGGCTGGGCGGAGTACCGGGCCGGCGGCGCCATCGGCGGCCTGGCCCTGCCCCCCGGACTGGTGGAATCGGACCGCCTGCCCCAACCCGTCTTCACCCCCTCCACCAAGGCGGAGTTGGGGGAACACGACGAAAACATCTCGTTCGAGACCATGGCCGCTAAAATCGGCGCGGACCTGGCGGCCCGGGTGAAGGAGATCAGCCTCACCCTGTATCTTAAGGCCCAGGCCTGGGCCGAGCCCCGGGGCATCATCCTGGCGGACACCAAGTTCGAATTCGGGCTGGCGGACGGCAAACTGCTGCTCATCGACGAGGTCCTGACCCCGGACTCCTCCCGCTTCTGGCCCATGGAAGACTACCGGCCCGGCGGCCCCCAGAAAAGCTACGACAAGCAGTATTTGCGGGACTACCTGGAATCCCTGGGCTGGAACAAAAAACCCCCGCCGCCGCCCCTGCCCCCGGAGGTCATCAACAACACCCGGGCGCGCTACGTCCAGGCCTTGAAGGTGCTGACGGGGGAAACGTTGGGGTAGGAAGAGATTCGGAACAACAAGGGCCGGGGGTTTCGGCTATAAGTCCTTGGCCTCTTGTAAGTAAATTGCCGCAATTTTCCGGGAACCATATAGGACTCTACTATACCCTCCCTTCAGCAAGCCTTCTTTTTTTAATTCTCTTTACCGGCCCCACCTCAAAACCATATTCCCTGCACCGAGCCACCCCGGTAGTTAATCAATATTAAAAGGAGTTGTTGCTGGGGGCTATTTTGCCCTTCAGAACCCAGATAATCTTTACTAATTAAATAATATTTTCTTGACAACATCTGCGGCATTATGAAAAATAGACATTAATTTTATCGCCGGTTAATGCTCCAGGCCCAGTTTTTCCCAGCGGTTTTGCACTTTAATCTTTCAACTGCAACCCAGCCTTTTAAGCGGTCTCAACCTGTCCCGATTGTGGGGTAGAAACGGCTTTTCAAGTCAGCGTTGAATACCTGCTACCTCTGATTTTTTTCCTCCAAAAAAGGAGAGTCGTATGTGTAGGAAGACGGCAATAGTCATTGTACTGATCATCCTCGCCGCCGCCAGCTGCACCCGGGGTCTTGGTCCCCGCAGCATCTCAGTCGACCGGACGGCTTATCTCGAAGCCGTGGGCAACTCCTGGAAGGAGCAGATTCTCTACAACATCGTCAAACTGCGTTACGGGGACGCCCCCACTTTTGTAGATATTTCTCGGATTCAACAAAGTTACCAACTAGAAACGAGTGGAAGCGCTGGTTATACTTATGGCTGGGGTAAAGCGCCAACACTGGATCAGGATAGGGTTCGATTCTGGGTGCCGACAGCCGTAACCAATTCGCTCACAGTTGGTGGGGGCATCAGATATCAAACCAATCCCTCGATTACTTACGACCCGGTTACCGGTGAAGTCTTAAAAAATGCTCTTATGAGACCGATACAGTTAACTGATCTCTTCAGTGCTCTTTCTACTGGTTGGGACACTAAATTTGTCTTTCCTTACTGCGTTTCCTCTATAAATGGCTTACGAAATAAACCTGATAATAAAAAATTTCATGAGCTTGTCGCATTATGGGGGGAGCTACATAAAAAAGGAGCCATCCATATTACCTTTGAAGAGGTAGAAGAAGCTCAAGAAGTTAAGGAAAAAGAGGGGGCTATTAGTGCCTTCAAGACCAAAAGCGTGGTGCCAACTTTGTCGAAAACAAAAGAAAGTTCTAAAGGTGAGGGAAAAAAATCTGAAAAAGAACAAAAAAAGTTTGAGGGTGTTTTTATAATTTTGGATAAAAAGCGTGCACTTGACTATGAGGTAAAGAATCTCAAAGAGTTGCTAAGTCTTGACGATACAAGCGACTTAGGGAAAAAATTCAGGAGATTATTCGAGATTGAAAAAACTGAGTTAACTTATCATTTGAAAAAAAGAATAAGAGAAATTGCCGAGCTGAGCGAAGGCCAAATTGCTGACAATAAAGATAACATATTAAAGGTATTGGAAATTGCTAGCAAGGAACTCACCCATCAAGAGAAGGAAAGGTTTTTGAACTGCGAAACAGGGATACAGATTGAAAAATATCAGGTGGTTTCTGGAATTCCCCCAAAAGAGAAAGCTCTCTCAAAAATCTACCTGAACACCCGCTCAGTATTACAAGTACTTATGGAGCTCACTAGATTCATCGACATTCCGGTTGGCCATGGAGATTGGGTCCAAAAGAGAGAAGAGAAATGGCCTGAAAATATTAAACGCCTTAAGGTGAGATCAAGACCTGATGTCCAGCTTGCACCCGACGCCATGGAAAAGCCCAACGAATTTGCGGCTGTGAAGTACAAGGGCCATTGGTTTTATATTCCCGACTCGGACCTGGATTCCAAAGATATTTTGTCCGATATGATCTTAATCTTCACTATGATAGATACCGGCAAGAAAGAAGCACCCGCTCTCACTTTGCCGCTACGATGAGAAATCCAAGGCGGCCCAGCATCCAGGTTAATAGGGGGCACCGCAAGTTGTGCCCCCACCATTGGATTTACAAACGGAAAAAACTTTTGGCAACCGTCAGGGCTGACTGACTGTTTCCCGGGTTAGGTCCCCTCACTCTTTCCTTAGTTATTCAAATCAATCTCCCAGGCAAATTTGATATTCCTATTGGAGAAGACCACCTCCTCAAAGCCTGCGTCCCTCAAGTTTTGCAGCATGTCCGATTTGTCGATGAGGGCGAAGATCATGGGGCGGTTAAAAACCGGGCTTTCCAGCTTGATGGCGGTTTTCTCCGATCCCTGCAATTGAATCTTCACGTCGAAGCCCTTGCTCAAGAAATCCCGGTCCAGGTCCTTGGCCGCGGCCTCCCGCTTTTTGAGGGCCTGTTCCTTGACGGTTTTCTGCATCACTTCCTTATATTTTTTCAGGTCTTTTTCCCGGTTTTCCACTTCCTGAAGCGCCTTTTTAGACTCTTCGTCCAGCTTCTTCACCTGTTTTTGGATGGCCTCCAGGTGGCGGCGGGCGTCTT
>DYJG01000305.1 GCA_020723225.1 Desulfobacca acetoxidans
TTCTTTGCGCCTTTGCGTCTTTGCGTGAGGCCTGTCTTTTCACCCCCCCTACAATCCTTGCCAATCCGGTTTCCCTGTTTTATATTGACCTGATACAGAGGAAACACGCATGTTGACGGGATTGGAAGAAAGAGTCATCCTGGCCTTGCAAAGGGACCTGGAAGTCACTCCCCGCCCCTTCCTGGAGGTGGCGGAGCAGTTGGGAATACCGGAAGAAGAGCTGCTGGCCGCCATCCGCAGCCTCATGGAGCAGGGCGTCATCCGCCGCTTCGGCGCCACTTTGCGCCACCAGCAATCCGGTTACGCCGCCAACGTGCTGGTGGTCTGGCGGGTGCCGGCGGAGGAGGTAACCGCCGTCGGCAAGAAGCTGGCCGCCTACCGGGAGGTGTCCCACTGTTACGCCCGGACCCCGGCTCCCTCCTGGCCCTATAATCTCTACACCATGATTCACGGCAAGACTCCGGAGGACTGCACCCGCACGGCCGCGCGCATGGCTGCGGAAACCGGGTTGGCCGACTACCAGATGCTGTTCAGCGAAACCGAACTGAAAAAGACTACCATGCGTTATTTTAAGGAAGGTGAGCAGTAAGCGGTAAGCAGTGAGCAGCAAAAGAAACAAGGCCCTATCTGCTGGGGCCTTAACTGCTCACTGCTCACCGTTACTGCTCACTAATATCAGGAGAAAAAATGCCCACTTTTGCCAATTCGGAAAGGATCTTTCAAACCGCGATGCAATTGCTCCCCGGGGGAGTGAATTCCCCGGTGCGGGCCTGGGGCGCGGTGGGGCTCAGCCCCCGGGTAATCGCCCGGGGTGAGGGAGCCAGGCTTTACGACGTTGACGGCAATTCGTATCTGGATTACGTGGGTTCCTGGGGGCCTTTGATCCTGGGACACGCCCATCCCCGGGTGGTGGCCGCGGTGCAGGAGGCCGCGGCCCGGGGCACCAGTTTCGGAGCCCCCACCCCCGGGGAGGTGGAGTTGGCCCAGGTGTTGCTGGGCGCGGTTCCGGGCCTGGAAATGGTGCGGCTGGTGAGTTCGGGCACCGAGGCCTGCATGAGCGCCCTGCGCCTGGCCCGGGGCGCCACGGGCCGCGGCCGGGTCATCAAGTTCGACGGCTGCTATCACGGCCATGCCGACTCCTTTCTGGTGGCCGCGGGCAGCGGCGTGCTCACTCATGCCATCCCGGGAAGTCCCGGGGTGCCCCCGGAGATCGCGGAACTCACTTTATCCCTGCCTTATAACGACCTGGACGCGGTGGCCCGGGCTTTGAAAACCTATTCCGGAGAGGTCGCGGCCATTTTCGTGGAGCCGGTGGCCGGGAACATGGGGGTGGTGCCGCCTAAGCCGGGATTCCTGGAGGGACTGCGGCGTCTTTGTGACCAGGAGGGGGTTATCCTGGTCTTCGATGAGGTGATCACCGGCTTCCGGGTGGCCTGGGGCGGCGCCCAGTCCCTCTACGGGATCAAACCGGACCTTACCTGCCTGGGAAAAATCATCGGCGGCGGCCTGCCGGTGGGGGCATACGGAGGGAAACGAGAGTTGATGGCCCGGATGGCGCCCTCCGGGCCGGTGTACCAGGCCGGGACCCTCTCCGGAAATCCGGTGGCGGTGGCCGCGGGCCTGGCCACCCTGGAAACCCTGGTGGAGCCTGACTCTTACGATGAACTGGAGGAGAAAGGGGCCTGGCTGGCCCGGGAGTTGGCCGCGGCCGCGGCCCGCCAGGGCGCGGGGGTGACCATCAACCGGGTGGGATCGATGCTCACGGTTTTTTGCACCAAAGCTCCGGTCACCAATCTGGAGGAGGCTAAGGGGTCGGATTTAAGACAGTTCCAGACCTTTTTTCAGGGCATGTTGGCGGAGGGGGTTTATCTGCCGTGCTCCCAGTTTGAAGCCTGGTTTGTATCCACGGCCCACCGGCAGGAGGACCTGGAATATACGGTGGCTGCGGCGGAGCGGGTCTGGTCCCGGATGGCGGGGAAATAGAGACTTCCTGGCATTTTCTGCCCAGATTCGGCCCCTGGGGAGAAACGCCCCTCGATTTGGGGAGAATGTCCCGATTCGGACCCCGATGTTTCTCCTTATAGAGAGACGGCCCGAGACTGTGAAAAAAATAACTTAATAATTCTAATATTTTTATCCTCTCCAGGGAATCCGTCAGGGAGTAGATTAATTGGCAGGCACCTTGCATAAAATAATCCGGATGATGCAAAATCGAGGAAGGAGGTGGTGTCAGGCATTTACCAATGATGTTAAGTAGTTATCCGAATGTAGGCCTTATTCTATGATTTATCCAAACTAGGAGGTCCTCATGGCAGAACAAGTTCCAACCAAAGCATGGATAGTGGTATTTTCCGGCACCGCGGTTAATCTCTGTTTGGGAATCTTATATGCCTGGAGCGTTTGGGCCAAGGCCCTGATCGATGAGAAAAAGGCCTTAGCCGGCCAGATAATGGACGGCATCAATGCGGGTTGGCCCTATCTGACCAACGCCCAGGCCGCCACTCCTTTTTCACTCTGTGTCCTTATCTTCGCCGTCTTTATGATTCCCGGCGGGAAAATTCAGGATAAAATCAGCCCCAGATTCGGCGCCATCACCGGCGGCCTGTTCCTGGCGGTGGGTTGTATTATTGCCGGTGTGTCCAAGAGTTATACCGGCCTGATCATCGGCTTCGGCATCATGGGCGGCATCGGTATGGGGCTCGGCTATGCCGCGCCTACTCCCGCTGCCCTCTCGTGGTTCGGCCCCCACAAGCGCGGCCTCATTGCCGGTCTGGTGGTGGGCGGTTACGGCGGCGCAGCTCTGTACATTTCACCCTTGGCGGCTTATCTGCTCACCGGCGGTATTTCTTACAGCTTTATATTCTTAGGAATCCTATTTGCAGTAGTCGTGATCGTGGCCGGCGCCCAATTGGCCAAGGCGCCTCCGGGTTATGTGGCCCCAGCGGCTGTGGTGAAGGCGGGCGCGGCGCCGGCCAAGGCTGCGGGCACCCTGATCGACTGGGCCCCCGGCGACATCGTGAAAACCTGGCAGTTTTATTCTTTAATGCTCATGTTCATCGGCACCACCCAGTCCGGTCTGTTGATCATCGCCAATGCCGCGGGCATGCTGGCCACGGCGGCCAAGGCCATCCCCTTCCTGGTGGCCAACGCCTGGATCCTGGCTTCCTATGGCGGTCTGGTGAATGCCGCCGGCCGGGTGGGCACGGGGATGTACTCCGATAAGATCGGCCGGGGCAACGCTTACGCCCTGAACTGCCTGGTCTCCGCCCTCTGCCTCTTCCTGATGCCCGCCATCATGGGCGCCAAGAGCGTTTTCTTCCTGTTCCTGGCCGTGGGTATCGCTTACTGGCAGTACGGCGGCGGTCTGGCGCTGATGCCCTCTTTCACCGCCGACTTTTTCGGCCCCAAGAACCTGGGCATGAACTACGGCCTGGTGTTCATCGGCTGGGGTCTCGGCTTTTTCATGGCCCGGCTGGGCGGCACCATCAAAGACATGACCGGTTCCCTGGATTGGGCTTTCTACATCTCCGGGATGGTGCTGGTGGTCGCGGTGGTTCTCTCCTGGGTCACTAAGAGGCCCATGCACGTCACCGAGTAAGTCAAATTTCATTATCCTGGTTTTACCGGCAACCGGGTCCTCAAGCGCTGAGGCGATGAGCAGGTAAAACCGGACCTCCCGAGAAGGCAGGGTGACCACCCTGCCTTCTCTATTGTTAAAGAAAGGATAAGCCTAATTTTGTTGCCCATGATGGTTGCCTGGCCGGTGCCTTTTATTTTGAATCCCGATAATTTCGCGGTGGATGCGGTGGTCTCCTTTTGCGTGGCGGTTTTGTTGACCGTCACCATCAACGCCGAAGCCCAGGCGTTTATGGCCACCTTCCTGGGGGATGCCCGCACCGGCGCCAAGGACCGATTCCATTTCATTGCCTTTATGCATCTGGACCTTTGGGGCACGGTGACTTATCTGGCCGGAGGCTTCGGCTGGCCCCGGGCGATTTCCGTTGATGAGAGCAAATTTAAGCACCCCCGGTTATATACTTTTCTGACGCGCCTCGCGGGGCCGGTGGCCAATCTTTTGCTGGCCAGCATCGCCGGCAGTCTGGT
>DYJG01000306.1 GCA_020723225.1 Desulfobacca acetoxidans
TGGCCTCCCAGGAGAAGGAGCTGTTGGATTACGCCAAGAGCAAGGGCGCCAAGGGGATTCAGCTCGCGGGCATGTGCTGCTCGGCGAACGAAGTCCTGATGCGCCATGGTGTCCCCGTCGCGGGCAACTATCTGCACCAGGAGCTGGCGGTGGTCACCGGCGCGGTGGACGCCTTGGTGGTGGACGTCCAGTGCGAGATGCAGGCTTTGGAAAACGTGGCCAAGTGTTACCACACCAAGATCATCACCACCGATGACCGGGCCAAGATGCCGCTGGCGGAGCACATCGCCTTCGATGAGCACCATGCCCTGGACGTGGCCCGCCAGGTGATCCGGGTGGCCATCGACAACTATCCCAACCGCCGGGCGCCGGTGATGATTCCCCAGGAATCCTCCCCCACCATCGTGGGCTTCAGCTACGAGACCATCCAGTACCTGCTGGGCGGAAGCATCCGGGGCACGTACTACACCCTGAACGACAACGTCATCGGCGGCCGCATCCGGGGCGTGGCCGGTGTGGTGGGCTGCAACAACTGCCGCACCGCCCAGGACACCTCCCACATGGTGTTGATCAAGGAACTGATCAAAAACGACGTTATCGTGCTGTCCACGGGCTGCGCGGCCATGGCCGCGGGCAAATACGGCCTGCTCACCCCGGAAGGCGCCAAGTACTGCGGCGAGGGGCTGGCCGAGATTTGCGAGACCGTGGGCATCCCGCCGGTATTGCACATGGGGGCCTGCGTGGACAACTCCCGCATCCTCATGGCGGCCACGGCTTGCGTTAAGGCCGGCGGCCTGGGCACGGACATCAGCGACCTGCCGGCCGCGGGCGCGGCGCCGGAGTGGATGTCTGAGAAGGCCATCGCCATCGGCCAGTACTTCGTGGCCTCGGGCGTGTACACGCTCTTCGGCGTCACCTTCCCCTCCACGGGCTCGGAGATCCTCACCGACTACCTCTTCAAGGGCATCGAGGAAGAGTACGGCGGGAAATGGGACTTTGTCATGGATCCCATGGATATGGCGAAACGCATGATCGCCCACATCGACCTGAAGCGCAAAGCCTTAGGGATCGACAAGGCTCGGGAACGCGTGCTCATGGATATGGAAATGCGCCGCCAACTGGAAGCCGCCGCGGGCGAAGAACATTAACTCCTTGGGAGCGTGGTTGGGGGAGGGGGCCAAGGGCCGGTCCACAGGCTTTCCAGCCTGTGGACCTTAGACCCCCCCCCAACCTCTTATATTTATCTTTTTTCAGGCGGGGCCTCAGGCTCCGCCTTTAATATTTTGAGGCGCCGGGAGATCGGACGCGCCAGGGGCGGGTTGCAAGCCCGCCCCTAGGGTCCCTTTTTATAGCTATTTGAAGACCTTATTACCGATCAGCGGGCGGCACGTCAACGCCTGCGGGCGCCACCGCGGTCTCCGGCTCCCGGCGTCCCTCCCCTCCGAAGATGCGGATGGCCAGGATGGACAACTCATACATGCAGTACATGGGAATAGCCACCGCGAACATGGTCATGATATCCGCGTGGAACGCGGCGATCACCGCGCTGAGCAGAATGGCCACCCGGCGGCTCCGCCTCAGGAAGTCCAAATTGACCACCCCCACCCGGGCCAGGATGAGGAGAATCAGGGGCAGCTCGAAGACCACTCCGAAAAGCAGCAGCAGGCGGAGGCAAAAATTGATGAACTGGGTGATATTGAGCATGGAGAAGAGAAATTCGCTCTCGTAGGCCAGGGAAAAGGAAATGATCAGCGGCCAAACCATGTTCAGGAAAAACAGGTCCCCCAGGAGAAAGGCCAGGGTCCCGAAAGGCACAAAATAATAGACGTATTTTTTTTCATGTTCATAGAGCGCAGGAGCGAAGAAGAGCCAGAGCTGATAGAGGATCACGGGAAAGGCCAGGGCCAGGCCGGTGATCAACGAGATCTTCATGTGCACGAAAAAGGGCTCCAAAGGCGCCATGTAATTGAGTTTGTGGGGAGTGACCTGGGGGGGCTTGGCCTCGATCCCCAGGCGGGAAGTGAGGGCGGGAAATTTCTGGGTAGCCCAAAGCGTGGCCTCATATTGCCATTTCTGGGTGATGGACGGCTCCCTTAAAGGCCGCTGCATGTAGTGCTGCACCGTGGGCGCCAGGGGCCAGGCCGCGGCCATGCCGATGAACATGGCGACAATGATAATGATCAGGCGCTTGCGCAACTCCTGCAGATGGTCCAAAAAAGACATTTCGGTCAAGACTGAAGATCCTCCGGCCCCGGCTTTACATGAACTGATGAGCCTGAAAGTTGGCGGCAAAACGGACTAAAATATTTTTTCACATCAGTTAAATTGTAAAACATGGAGCCGGGAAAGGCAATGGCGGGGAAGCCGGAGGCACAGGCTTCCAGTCTGTGCTTTCAAAACACTCCGGAAACCGTCTTAATAAACCCGGCTCACCAGTCTGCCCCCGCGGTAGAGGGAGATCTGGCCGTCCTGGGAGACGCAGATACCCAAGACAGTAGGGCTCCAGGCCGTGAACTCCCGGGTTACCTGGTGGCGGATGCCGCTGCCCAGATCGTCCCGGGCCGGGGGCAGGCTGACACCGGTGGCTTTGAGGCGGGCCCGAAACTGGCAGGCCTCCAGATGGTCGTTGAAGAGCAGGGCCCCGTCCGACTTGGCCAGGCCCAGGAGATGGCGCAGCCATTGCTCCCCCAAGGGCACAGGGTGCTCCAGGCGCACCTGGTTTTCAATGGGGGTGTCCGGGTCCTCCAGTTGCGCGGGGGTCAGGCCCAGCAGGAAGATGCTGCCATGGCCGGCGCGGCGTACCATGGTCAACAGATTCTTCAGCCGTGAGAGTTCCGTGGCCTGGCAACTCGGACAAATTTCTCTCACCTGTTGTTCCAACTTCTGCCAGAAAATATCCTGAAACAGGGGAATGTGGAGGTGGCCGTGGCGATACTCCAGCAGCGAGAGGGGAATGCGGGGGTTCACTCGGCCCTTGAGGGCCAGCCAGAACCTGATGTGGCCCCGGTGGGAGATGGTGGCCAGGGGCATAACCGTGCGCCAGGCTTTGGCCGTGGTCAACTGCTGGTGCGTCCCTTTGGTGATCTGCAAAAGACCGATGATCCGCCCCCGATGCAGGGCCAGGAAAGTGGTGCGGCCGTCGGCGTTGAGGAGAAACTGCTTGATGGACTGCACCCCTTCTTCTAAAGCGGTGTGATTGGCTTCGTGGTACACCAGCAACCCCGGCCATCGCTGCCGGTAGTAATCCAGTTCCCGGGCCGCGGACAGGATGGCAAAGCCGGTGAACAGGCGCTCCCCTTCGATGGATAAATAAAGGAGCCGTTTGAACAGGCGCCAGGCCCGGATCACCGCTTCCTGCCGGTTTCCCCCGGGAAATTCGCAGCGCCGCAAATCCGCGGCGCTGTGCAGCATGGAGCCGATATACGGATTGTCCTGGGCGTCCAGTTTGATGGTGGCGCAGGGAGCCCACTCCAGGCTTTGGAGATAACCGGCCACCACCTGCTCCTCCAGGGAATAGGGGGTAAAGGCGGGCATGCCGTGGCCGCCGCCGGGGGTCTGGGACAGGTAGTGGAGGGCCAGGTGGCCGAAGAGAACGCTTAAGAAACGGATATGGAAAGGAGAAAGCAGGAAAGTCGCCTGCGAGGTGCGCAGCCAAAGGTCTGCGGGCTTCCCGTCCACTTCAAAGCGGACGAGATGCGATACTCCTTCCATCTCCCGGATGGAAAGATTGGGAAAGATGCTGCCCTTGATCTCCACCTGATGGTGTTGAAAGTGCATGGCAAAACAGGGGAAAAGCTCCAAGCCGCTGGCTTGCAGAGGCACCGCATTCCGGGGATGCTCCTCCCCGTCCGCCACCGTGCAGGCGGTGATGTCCTGGATCAGGCGCAAGACTTCCCCGGTGGTCACCAGAGAACGGAGCCGCTCCGCGAACGACGCCTCAGCTTGTAAGCGACTTCTGGCCATGAATTTCCTTGGGCTGGAACTTGGGGGAAGGAAAGTCCTGATTAATCTTCCCCCAACCTTTATTATAGCATATGCACTAAATTTCCCCAGGTAAAGGGGAGAAGATCAAGGGCGGGCCAGGTTGCGGCAAAACCGGG
>DYJG01000307.1 GCA_020723225.1 Desulfobacca acetoxidans
TCCCGTACTTCTTGCTGCGCACGGTCTGCCCGACACTGGGAAGCTTCTTTTCCTTCATGATTTTATCATATTCCACCATAGGTCACCTCCTGGGGGAAATGGGTTGGGACTTTACCAAAGATTAAGATTGACATTCTCCTGTTTCAAGGCCTGACCGGATCATGAACCGGCATTATCTGAAAAATTATGGCAATGAGGCCTCCCCCCTTTCTTTCAAGGCCAAGAGGTTGCGTTCGGCCTGTAAAATTTCAGCCAGGCTCTGCTCCACTTCTCCGGCCCGCCGCGACGCCTGCCTATCGCCGGTCTGCTTCTGGGTCCGGGCCCGCTCCAGGGCCTGGCGGATGCTTTGGGTGGTATCGTCAATCTTGGCCAGCCAGGTCTGGCGGAAATCCCGGGCCATCTCCTGGAGGCGCTGGTGGAAATCGTAGCGCAGGCGGCCGCAGTGTTTGTCCACCAGTTCCGCCACGTTTTCCAACAGCTTTTTCAACAGCAGTCCCTTGGTCAAGGCCCGGGGCAGAAGGGAAGTTATGGTCGTCTGCAGGATTTCCAAGCCCACCGGCTCCTCTTTGAATTTGAACCAGAACCGGCTCTTCTCGGTCAAAGCCTCCTCCGCCGCGAACCCCCTGAGGGAAAAATCGAAAATTTGCGCGGTCAACCGGGTCAAACGCTCCAGTATGGCGTTGATCCGGCCCGCGAACTCCCGGTGGGTGTCGGCCAACAAGGCCGTCAGCCTCTCAATTTCCTGGCGGCGCCAAGCCGTGAAGACGTCCCGCAGGGCCGCGAAGAGATATTTTTCCATCTCCACCCGCAGGTCCAGGGCCTGCCTGCTCTTGCGGTGAAACTCCGCTTCCACTTCCCGGCGCAGCCGGGCGCCGGTCTCCCGTTTGAAGGTATCCAGGTCGCTTTGCAGTTCCGCCAGCACGCCCTTGATGCGCCCCTCCAGGAGCAGGAGGGACATCTCCCGCTCCTTCTCCAGGCTGGATAATTCCTGGTCGAACCGGGCGATTTTTTCTTCCAGCTCTTTTAAAGGGATGGCCGCGGCTTGCCGTTCCACCTGGAGGGCCAGGGTGGAGTCCATCAGCGCCTTCAAGGCCCCGTTGATGCAGGAAATCAATAACACCCGGCCCTTTTCCCGGAAGAGAAACCCGCGCAAGTGTTCTTCAAATTCGGGCAGGAGGCTGGCCTGCAATGATTCGGAGCCGCCATTGGCCTTGCCTTCCAGAGCCAGCTTGGCCGACAGGGGGAAAATCATCACCTGCTGCGCCGCGAGATTCCCTTTCAAGACCTCCGCGGTGAAATCCAGGGCCTCCTGCCGTTCCGCGGCGTCCACGTAATCGATTTTGTTCAATACGAAAAACAGCTTATGGACATATTCCCGGATATCCTGCAAAAACTCCTGCTCCGCCGCGGATAGAGGCGGGTCCACGGTGACCACGAAGACGGCCGCGTCCACCTGGGGCAGGTAATTGTAGGCCACCTCCGTGTTATGGCTGTAGACCGAACCCACGCCGGGAGTGTCGATGATGCGTACCCCGTCCTGGAGGTATTCGGAGGGATAGGCGATCTCCACTTCCCGCACGCCCTTCCGGTTGCGGGGGTTCCCCTTCTCCGTGATGTATTCCACCAGTTCCGGCTGGGTGATCTTCTGGAGTTGGCCGTTCTGAAAATGGACCTGGATGTCCAGCTTCTCTCCATAGCCCAGGATGGTGACCACCGAGGTCAAGGGGACCACCGCGGTGGGCAGCACCGCCTCTCCCAGCAAGGCGTTGATCAGGGTGCTTTTCCCCCTTTTAAAGGCCCCCAGGATCACCAGGTGGAACCGGTTTTCCTTTAACTTCTCCAGGAGCGCGGCGACTTGCGGACCCTTAATCTCCGGCAACCCGGCTAACCGGCTCAATTCCCTTTCCAATTCTGCCTTTAAAACCCGGTAGACTCCCACAGATTCTCCTTGTCCTGGGAGCAAAAAAAAACTTCTGCCCCGGAAATGGACAGAAGTCATCAGCCCTCGCCCCATGAGGCGGAGCACTTATGGCGGACTTCATCGCCTTCAAATAATCTATTAATTTCTTTTTGAGAAGTTGTCAATCAGAAAATAATAATATGTAGCAGTCGTTACATATTTTCATTGACGAACCCTTAATATGATTGTATCTAGTATTTCATAAACAAAAGCGGTTGCGAAAAGGAAAGCAAAGGAGAAAGGCATGGACCACCTTTATTTAAACATCGGCTTCCTGGTGCTCGGCACTCTCATCTTGATTTATGCGGCCAAGTACCTGGTGGAAGGTTTGATCGGCATCGCCGCCCGGCTGGCGGTGACCCCTTTCATCCTGGCCATGTTGATCATCAGCATCGACCTGGAGGTCTTCGGCCCCGCAGTGATCGGCTCTTATCAGAACCTGACCGCGCTCTCCTACGGCAGTATCCTGGGCACAGTGGCCTTTTTGATCCTGCTGGCCCTGGGGTCGGCGGCCGCCATCTATCCCATCGAGCACCCGGACTTTCCTCTCAAGTACATCTTAATTTTTGGGGGGATCATTGCCCTGGTGTTCGCACTTTCACTGGATGGGGTGATCAGCCGCACGGACGGTGCGATTGCCCTGGTAGTCTACTTTATCTACATAACTTACCTGATCCGGGACTTGGGGCGCACCCGGGCCGCCAAAAGCGAAATCGAGGAGGCCGAAGGCGAGGTCAGCGAGATCGTCAAGGAGCCCGCCTGGCGTTTCCCCCTGATGTTGACCGGCGGACTCATCGGGTTGGTGATCGGGTCCTTGCTGGTAATCAAAGGCGTGCGCGTCTGTCTGGGGGTCTGCGGTCTCGCCGAAACCCTCCTGGGGGTGACCCTCCTGGCCATTGCCGCCAATTCGGTGGAATTGGTGGAAGCCATTATCCCGGCCAAGAGGGGACATTCCGAAGTGGTAATCGGCAACGTGGCTGGCAGTTGCGTCTTCCAGTTGCTCTTCACCCTGGGGATTGCGGCCCTGATCCGCCCCTTGCAGGTGGAACCGGTGGCCTTGTCCTACGTTTTCCCGGCGGTGGCCTTTTCCTGGCTCCTGTTGCTGCTGGTGGTCTGGCACGGTAAAACCCCGCGCTGGGCCGGGGTGGGATTGATGGGGCTCTATGTCGTGTTTGTGGCCGGCACGGTGCTATTCGGTTTAAAAATTTGAATTTCCGGCAAGGGTGAGGTAAGCTTTTCAGTCATATGAAATGGTTGTTTTTTTCCTATACCTTGCCCACCGACCCTTCCAGGGCCAGGGTTTATGTCTGGCGGCAGTTAAAGAAGCTCGGGGCCATTAATTATCAGTCAATCTGGGTGGTACCCCGCTCAAATGAGCGAATCGCGGAACTTAAAAAACTTATAGAAGATATTGAAGGGTTCAAGGGGGCCGGCGTACTGATTTCCGGGACAATTTTGAGTAAGGGCCAGGAGGAACAAATTATTGATGCTTTTATCGGCTCTCGCAATGAAGAATATGTGGAATTTATCGATAAATGCGAGGCATTCTTCAAAGAGATTGAATTTGAGATAAGTAGAGAAAATTTTATTTTTGCCGAAGTGGAGGAGAACGAGGAAGAATTTGAAAAATTGAAGCAATGGTTGAAGAAGATTGAGAAAAGAGATGTTATCAAGCCCCCGTTGCATAAAGAAGCGACAGCGAAATTAAAGATATGCGAAAAGCTATTTGAAAATTTTGCGCGAAAGGTTTATGAGCATAGCCAATCAAGAAATAAAAAATGAAAAATCGCTTCATCTTCAAATAATTCCGCTTTTTCGAATTTGTGTTTTTTGCACATTTTTCTTGACCGCTCCGGTTGACCGGAGTTAGATTGTTGCCATATCTGGCGATGGGGTCCGCCGGGGTGGAGGAGTATCTGCCCGAACCGTGATGACACTGATGGCTCCTGATCTCACTTAGGGTGGGTCAGGAGCTTTTTATTGGCCGCAGCCCCACCGGTTTCAGGAGGGTAACGTGGAGCAAGTCTGGATAACCGCATCGGCCTGGATCGCTTTGGCGCTTCTTTCCAGTCTCATATCCATCCGCATCGGCATTTCCGTGGCCCTGGTGGAGATTTCCCTGGGGT
>DYJG01000308.1 GCA_020723225.1 Desulfobacca acetoxidans
CCCAGGCCCTGCAGACCGGCCAGCAGGGGCAGTTCGTCTTTGTGGTCAAGGAAGATCGCACCGTAGAAACCCGGCCCGTGGAGATGGAGAGAATCTTCGACGGCGAAATGGTCATCAAGAAGGGTCTCACCCCCGGGGAACTGGTGGTGACCGACGGCCAGTTGCGCCTGGTGCCGGAGGCCAAGGTGGAGATAAAGAAGTAACCGTGAACTTCGCCGAGATCTTCATCCGCCGGCCGGTCATGACCACCTTGGTGATGCTGAGCATCTTGTTGTTCGGCGTCATGTCCTATCGCTACCTGCCGGTGAGCGATCTCCCCAACGTGGATTTCCCCACCATCCTGGTGAACGCCTCTTTGCCGGGGGCCTCTCCGGAGACCATGGCCTCCGCGGTGGCCACACCTTTGGAGCGCCAGTTTTCCACCATCGCCGGCCTGGATTCCATGACTTCCAGCAGCGCTCTGGGTATTTCCAATATCACCCTGCAGTTCAATCTGAGCCGCAATATCGACGCCGCGGCCCAGGACGTCCAGGCCGCCATCGCCAAGGCGGGCAAGCAACTGCCCCCGGACATGCCCACCCCGCCTACGTACCAAAAGGTCAACCCCGCGGACCAGCCCATCCTCTACCTGGCCCTCACCTCCAAGACCTTGCCGCTGTCCACGGTGAACGAATACGGCGACACCCTGATCGCCCAGCGCATCTCCATGGTCAACGGCGTGGCCCAGGTGCAGGTCTGGGGCGAACAGAAATACGCGGTCAGGGTGCAGCTCGACCCCAAGGCCCTGGCCACCCGGGGCATCGGTATCAACGAACTCGCCGGGGCGGTGGCCAAGGAAAACGTCAATCTGCCCACCGGCACCTTGTACGGGCCGCACCAGGCCTTTACGGTCCAGGCCACCGGCCAGCTCACCACCGCCGCGGCCTACCGGCCCCTGATTGTCAGCTACCGCCAGGGGCAGCCGGTGCGCCTGGAGGACCTGGGCCGGGTCATCGACAGCGTGGCCAACGACAAGATCGCGTCCTGGTACATTGAAGACCGGGCCATCGTCCTGGCCATCCAGCGCCAGCCCGGCACCAACACCATCGAGGTGGTGGACGCCATCAACCGGTTGCTCCCCACCCTGCGGGAGCAGATCCCGGCCGCGGTGAACATCGTCACCTTATACGACCGCTCCGTGACCATCCGGGAATCGGTGAACGAAGTGCAGTTCACCCTGCTGCTTGCCTTAGGCCTGGTGGTGATGGTGATCTTTCTGTTCTTAAGGAATCTTTCGGCCACCATCATCCCCAGCCTGGCGTTGCCCATGTCCATTGTGGGCACCTTCTCGGTCATGTACCTCATGGGCTACAGCCTGGACAACCTGTCGCTCATGGCCTTGATCCTGTCCGTGGGTTTCGTGGTGGACGACGCCATCGTGGTTTTGGAAAACATCGTGCGCCACATGGAGATGGGGGAGCGGCCTCTGGACGCGGCCTTGAACGGCTCCCGGGAGATCGGCTTCACCATCGTCTCCATGACCCTGTCTTTGGCCGCGGTCTTCATCCCCGTGCTCTTCATGGGCGGCATCCTGGGAAGGCTGCTCCATGAGTTCGCGGTGACCATCGGCGCGGCCATCCTGGTCTCCGGCTTCGTGTCCTTAAGCCTTACCCCCATGCTCTGCAGCCGCTTTTTAAAGCCGCCGGCGGAAGAGCGCCACGGCCGCCTCTACCGGCACTCGGAGCGGATCTTCGAGGCAATGCTGGCCCTATACGACCGCACCCTGCAATACGTGCTGCAAAGGCGCCGGGCCACCATGGCCGTCTCCTGGGTCCTCCTGGCGGCCACCGTTTACCTCTTCGTCGTCATCCCCAAGGGCTTTCTTCCCAACGAGGACCAGGGGACCATCTTCGGCTTCACTGAAGCCGCCCAGGGTATCTCTTTTGACGCCATGGTGCGGCAGCAGCAGGAGGCCGCGGCCATCGTCCGCCAGAATCCCTACCTGAAAAACTATTTCTCTTCCGTGGGGGCCTCCGGCCCCAACGTCGCGGGCAACTCCGGCCGCATCTTTATCCGCCTCATCGACCGCAGTAAACGCCCCGGCGTGGAGGAGATCATTCAGGACCTGCGCCCCAAGCTCTCCCAACTCCCCGGCCTGAAGGTCTTCTTGCAGGTCCTGCCCCCCATCCGCATCGGCGGCATGCTCACCAAGAGCCAATACCAGTTCACCCTGCAAAGTCCGGATATTAATGAACTCTATCATTACGCCCCCATCCTGGAGGACAAAATCCGCACCCTGCCGGGGTTGATAGACGTCACCAGCGATCTGCAGATCAGCAATCCCCAGGTCACCGTGGACATCCACCGGGACCGGGCCGCGGCCTTGGGCGTCACCGCCCAGCAGGTGGAGGACGCCCTCTATTACGCTTACGGCTCCCGGCAGATCTCCACTATCTACGCGCCTAATAACCAGTACTGGGTGATCATGGAACTGGAGCCCGGCTACCAGTTGGGTCCTGGGGCCATGCAGTGGCTCTATATCCGCGCCGCCGGCGGCCAGTTGGTGCCTTTGGACACATTGGCCGACCTGAAGCGGACCCTGGGTCCCCTCATCGTCAACCATGCGGGGCAGCTCCCGGCGGTAACCATCTCCTTCAACCTGAAGCCGGGATACGCCCTGGGGGAGGCGGTGGCCCAGGTGCAGAAACTGGCCCTGACTACCCTGCCGGCCACCATCACCACCAGTTTCCAGGGCGCAGCCCAGGCCTTCCAGGCTTCCCTCCAGGGATTGACGCTGCTTTTGATCATGTCCATCCTCATCATCTACATCATCCTGGGCATCTTATACGAGAGTTTCATCCACCCCCTGACCATTCTCTCGGGCCTGCCCTCGGCCGGGGTGGGGGCCCTGGCGACCCTGATGCTGTTCGGCCATGACCTGAATATTTATGCGTTTGTGGGAGTGATCATGCTGGTGGGCATCGTTAAGAAAAACGCCATCATGATGATCGATTTCGCGTTGGAGGCCCAAAGGGGGGAAGGCAAGGCCCCCCAGGAGGCAATTTATGCCGGGGCATTGATCCGGTTTCGGCCCATCATGATGACCACCATGGCCGCGCTCATGGGGTCGCTGCCCATCGCCTTGGGGCTAGGCGCGGGCGCGGAATCCCGGCGGCCCCTGGGCCTGGCGGTGGTGGGGGGCCTGCTGGTCTCCCAACTCCTGACCCTGTATATCACCCCGGTTTTCTACCTGTACATGGAAACCTTCAAGGAAAAGGCAGGCAATCTTTTCCGGAAAAAGCCCCGCAAATAATCTCCTCTAAAAGCCGCGCCACCCGGCCCTGGACCGCGGGCCAAATTCTTGAACCGCCGCGCCCGATCAGAAAAACGGGATTTGGCTTGGGGGTCAGCAGTCTTAAAAAATGATTTAAACAAGTTGAACCTTAGTTCAATTTCCTCGCCCCATTTTCGCGGTTCAAGAATTTGTACACCGGACTGCTGTAGGACCCATCTGAGCCCGTGGAAAAATATATGATGTCAATAAATTGTCTTTATGCCATTTTATTGACTATTTATTAATCGTTTAGATATTTCTAAAAACCTTATAATAAGTATAATTACAGCATGTTATAAATTATAATTAGCAATCATAATTACTCCCATCCGCAAACCCTATTTTATCTCTTTTTCCCTGTTGATTCTCTAATTTAAAATATCAATTCCACGATCCCGTGTAATTGGCCTGCAATTTGCTATATCTAGACAAAAAATTATATGCCCATAATTCCTTCGCTATAAAAAGATATTCATATATCCGGACATAACGAAAAGGCCCTGTCGCTAGACAGTTTGGCCACTCCCTGGGCATACCACCTATCCCCTGACCTGTCTTGGGGGACCCCAATTTTCCAAGGTTGTGCCGGGTCTAGGGGATGGCCTAATTTTCCCAATAAGGAGGAGACAGTGAAGCGGCGGGAGATGTTACGCGCAGGCTTCAGCAAGGTGGCCCAGGCTCTGCCTTTGGCCCTGGCCGCCGCCGGCAGCCTGGGCGGATTGTTGCAGATGGGAGCCGATTTGGCCCCGGCTCCGGAGGCGGCC
>DYJG01000309.1:0-1355 GCA_020723225.1 Desulfobacca acetoxidans
TGACATGAACGTTATCTTCCAGGGTGGAATCCACAATTTTGACCGAAGCCTCAATAAGGCAGTTTTCACCGATAACGGTGTCCCCCTGGAGATAGACGTTGGGATAGATCACCGTGTCCCGGCCGATGGTCACTCCCGATTCAATATAAGCGGCCTCCGGGTCGATGAGGGTCACGCCCTGGTTCATATGGTGGGCGTTGATTTTGCGTTTCACCGTCTGGGTGGCCGCGGCCAGCTCCGCGCGGCTGTTGATGCCTAAAAGGTCCTCCAGATTGGGGTCGATGAGGGCCTCCACCGCCCTGCCCTCCGCCTTAGCGATGTGGATCAGGTCGGTGAGATAGATTTCGCCGGTGACCGGGCTCTTGGGGATTTTATCCAGGGCCTGTCTTAAGAATTGGGCGTCAAAGCTGTACGCCCCGGTGTTGATCTCCTTAATGGCCAGGATCTCCGGGTGGTCCTTGGAATCCTTGGATTGCAGCACCGCGGTGACTTTTCCCATCTCATCCCGCACCACCCGGCCGTAATGCAGGCCGTCCGGCAGCACCACGGTCTGGATGGTCACCGCGGCCCGGTGGTATTGATGCATATCGTGCAGGGCCTCGATGCTCTCCCGGGAAATCAAGGGCGCGTCGCCGCACAGCACCAGGACTTCCCGGGTTTCCTGGGGCACCGCGGCCATGGCCACCTGCACCGCGTGGCCGGTGCCGAGCTGCGGCTCCTGGACCACGAAGCGCACCTGATAATCCTTGAGCGCCTCCTGGACTTTCTCAGCCTGATAGCCCACCACCACCAGGATATCCTTGATTCCCAAACTGAGAAGGGTATCCAACAGGTAGGCGATCATGGGCCGCCCCAAAATCTGGTGCAGCACCTTGGGGTGCCCGGATTTCATGCGGGTCCCCTGCCCGGCGGCGAGGATGACGGCGGTGATTTTGTCTTTTAGCATCTTCATCCTTTATGATGTTGCATCCTATATGCCAAAAATCATCGACTGTTGCCCCAAGGCGCGGTCAGCCTTTAAAAATTATAATGGGCAACGGCTCGATTAACCTTGCCGCTTTCATTAAAGAAAAAAACCTCAGCCGCCCGTTTTCCCAAGACGGCATGATAATAAATGGTGATGCTATCCACGCTCGCAAGGACTTCGATTAGTTCGAAATGCAAATCTGGAATGCGACTGAGCGCCTTGGCCCAATAGGCCCGGATGTTTTCCTTGCCTTTAATGGTGCCGGTAGGATCGTTCATCAACTTGACGATGAAGGGAGAGGTCATCTGGAAGTCATCAGCATAGTGAGACATGATTCGGTCCAGATCGTGGGAGTTCCAGGATGACACCCATTCTCGGGCAAATGCGC
>DYJG01000309.1:1365-4060 GCA_020723225.1 Desulfobacca acetoxidans
CTGAAATCATAACTTCTCCTAAAATTATCTAATGTGTCTTTTTAACCAACCACTGCATAATCCACCGCCCGGGGATTATCCATCCGTTTGGAGGCATCCAAAATCTCCATACCGACGACATTACCGTTTTTGTCGTAGTCGATAATTACCCCGGGTTTGTCCTCATCGCTTTCTTCAATGGGCGAATTACTGAAGAGGATGCGGAGTACATCGACTTCGAGATCATACGTAATCTTCATGTTTCAGCCTCTAAGGGAATATCTATATAGCGCTCCCGGGTCATTTCTGCACCGTAGGCAATGCAGGCCAAGATGTCGGCTTCCTTCAAGTCAGGATAATCTTGGATAATTTCTTTAACGCTCATACCGCTGGCCAGAAAATCCAGAATCAGGGAGACCCAAATCCGGTATCCCCGGATACAGGGTTTGCCGAAGCAGACGTTTGGATCGATGGTAATTCGTGAGAGCAACTCTTCTCTGGTCATATTGATTTTCCCTTAATTCCGCTAGCAACGTGAAGCTCAGCTTCGCCCCCACCCCGGTTCCCAATTACAACTTGGGAACCAGAAGAAAATACCCCCATTTCCCAAGCGGAGCTTGGGAACCAGGGGAAATGTCATTCCCATTCCGAGCGAATATTTTCCTGATAATCCAGGCCGTTTCCTCTTTTCCAGAGACCTCTGGCGCTTTCCACCAATCGTTGATTGGTCTTTTGTCGTTGCTCTTTCTTTAACAAACCAATCCCTTGGCGGATAGCCGCAGCTACCGAAATTTGGTGAATTCTGCTATAGGCTTCAAGCCATTCTTTATCCGATTCAGGGATAGTAACTGTGATCCGTTTGGCAGGCATACCTCAAAAACCCTTTTCTCACACTGATATAGAAACCATATAAAAAAAAAGGCAATTTGTAAAAATGAAAAGGCAAGCCCGTTTTACCAGGCTTGCCTTGTTGATTATCTGTTGAGGTTCGGTTGCCTTACCGGCCGGCCACCTTGGCGCGGACAATGGAGCGGCGCAGCGCGGCTTCGGCCCGGGCCCAGTCGATGTCCGCGGTCTTGCCCGCGGCCATGCGCTTTTCGGCCCGTTCCTGGGCCCGCTTGGCCCGCTCGATGTCGATCAGGTGGCCCAGTTCCGCGGCTTCGGCGACGATGGTCACCTTGGCGCCGGTGACTTCGGCGAAGCCGCCGGCCACCGCCAGGTACTCGGTCTTGCCGCCGGCTTTATAATACATCTCGCCGATGTCCAGGGCGCTCAGGAAGGGGATGTGGCCCACCAGGACGCCGAACTGGCCTTCCACGCCGGGGCACACCACCACGTCCGCCTCGGTTTCCAGCACCATGCGGTCGGGAGTCACCACTTCCAACTTGATTTGTTTTTCTGCCATGGGCTTTGGCCTCCCGCCTTAGACCGCGGCCAGTTTTTCGGCCTTGGCCACCGCTTCTTCAATGACTCCCACCATGTAGAAGGCCTGCTCCGGCAGGTCGTCGTGTTTGCCTTCGATGATCTCCTTGAAGCTCCGGACCGTATCCGGCACCGAGACAAATTTCCCTTCCATACCGGTGAACTGAGCGGCCACGAAGAAGGGCTGGCTCAGGAAGCGCTGAATCTTCCGGGCCCGGGCCACGGTGAGTTTGTCTTCGTCGGAGAGTTCGTCGATGCCCAGGATGGCGATGATGTCCTGGAGGTCCTTGTACTTCTGGAGGATCTGCTGGACCTGCCGGGCCACGCCGTAATGCTCCTCACCCAGCACCTGGGGGTCCAGGATGCGGGAGGTGGAGTCCAGGGGATCCACCGCGGGGTAGATGCCCAGCTCGGCGATCTGGCGGCTCAAGACCACGGTGCCGTCCAAATGGGCGAAGGTGGTGGCCGGGGCCGGGTCGGTCAAGTCGTCCGCAGGCACGTAGATGCACTGCACGGAAGTAACCGAACCCTTCTTGGTGGAGGTGATGCGTTCCTGCAATTCACCAAGGTCGGTGCCCAGGGTGGGCTGGTAACCTACCGCGGAGGGCATGCGGCCCAACAGAGCGGATACTTCGGAACCCGCCTGGGTGAAACGGAAGATGTTGTCGATGAAGAGCAGGGTGTCCTGGCCTTCCACGTCCCGGAAGTATTCCGCGGCGGTGAGAGCGGTCAAGGCCACGCGGGCCCGGGCCCCGGGGGGCTCGGTCATCTGCCCGTAAATCAAGGCGGCCTTGGGGAGTACGCCGGAGTGTTTCATTTCCAGGTAGAGGTCGTTGCCTTCACGGGTACGCTCACCGACGCCGGCGAACACCGAGATGCCGCCGTGGTGCATGGCGATGTTGTGGATCATTTCCATCATGACGACGGTCTTGCCCACGCCGGCGCCGCCGAACATGCCCATCTTGCCGCCCCGGGGGAAGGGGACCAAGAGATCGATAACCTTAACCCCGGTTTCCAGCACCTTAACCGTGGTGTCCTGATCCACGAAGGGAGGAGCGGAACGGTGAATGGGGTACATATTTTTGGCCTTCACCGGTCCCAGACCGTCCACCGGGCGGCCCACCACGTTGAGTACCCGGCCCAGGGCCTCGTGGCCCACCGGCACCTTGATGGCGTCGCCGGTGTCTTTCACGGGCATGCCCCGGACGAGACCGTCAGTGGTGTCCATGGCGATGGTGCGCACCATGTTGTTCCCCAGGTGCTGGGCCACTTCCACCACCAGGTTGTCTTCCAT
>DYJG01000310.1 GCA_020723225.1 Desulfobacca acetoxidans
CGCCTCCGCCAGGTTCTCCGGGGAATTGGCGTAGGACAAACGCAGGCAACCCTCGCCCCCGGCGCCGAAGTCGATGCCCGGGGCCACCCCCACCTTGGCCTTCTCCAGGATATCGAAAGCCAGGGCATAGGAGTCGGTGGAGAGGTGATTGGCGTTGACCAGGACATAGAACGCGCCAGTGGGGGGAACCGGGATATGAAAACCCAGCCTTTCCAGGCCCGCCAGGAAAAAGCGCCGCCTGGCATCGTAAGCGGCCCGCCTTTTTTCGATCTCCGGCCCCGCCTGGGTCAGGGCGGAGATGCCGGCCCGCTGCACGAAAGGGTTGGCGGAGATGAAAAAATTCTGCATCAATTTCTGCAAGGGCCGCACGAAGTCCGGGGGCGCGATGAGGTAGCCCAGCCGCCAGCCGGTCATGGCGTAGAGCTTGGAGAAGCCGTTGATCACCAGGGCCCGGTCGGTGAACTCCAGGATGGTGTGCTCTTTGCCCTCATAAACCAGGCCGTGGTAAATCTCGTCGGAAACGATAAACGGCCCCAACCGGGCCAGCGCGGCCAGGTCTTCCCGGGAAAGCAGGGTGCCCGCGGGATTGGACGGGGAGTTGATGATCATCGCCTTGGTGCGCCGCGTCAAATGGGGGCCCAGCTCTTCGGGCCGGTACTGGAACCCGTCTTCCTCACGGACCCGGACGTAGCGGGGCACGGCCTCCACCAGGCGCAGCATGTTGGGATAGCAGGCGTAATGGGGGTCGGTCAACAGCACTTCGTCCCCGGGGTCCAACAGCCCGGCAAAGATCAGGAGCATGGCCGGGGAAGTGCCGGAAGTGACGATGAACCGCTCCGGCGTGAGGCTCACCCCGTACTTTTCCAGGTAGTGGCGGCACAATTCCTCCCGCAGCTCCGGCAGCCCCTGGGAATGGGTGTACTGGGTCTCCCCGTCCGCCAGGGCCTTGAAGGCCGCGTCCGCGACCACTTGGGGCGTGGGGAAATCCGGTTCGCCGATCTCCAGGTGGATGATGTGTTCGCCCTGGCGCTCCAGCTCCTTGGCCCGCTCCAGGATGTCCATCACCAAAAACGGGGTGATCTCTTGCGCGCGGCGGGAGACGGCGGTTTCAGAGGTTTCTCGGCTCATCACGCACTAACATAGCAGGGCCGGTGCCTGCTGACAAGATTATTGGGGAGGGGGGAAGTGATCCACCCTCTGCGCAAACCTGCAAAAGGCGTTTTAGGGGCGGGGCGGGGTTTTTGTTGGCGGCGGCTGCGGTTGCTGCGGAGGCTTCACCCCCTGCCTCTCCTGAGCTTTCCGCTCCTGCTGGGCCTTCCTTTGCTGCTCCTGCTCCTGCTGCTGCCGCATCCATTGTTGCTGCTGTTGCTGCAAAAGCTGCTGCCGCTGCTGCTCCAGGGATCTTCTCTGCTGTTCTTCCTGCTGCCGCTGCTGTATCCCTTGTTGCAGCATGTACTGCTCCTGCACCGAAGGCCCCAGGATGGTCTGGGAGAAGCCGGGGGACGGTCCCGTCGGAAGCATCAGCGTCAGGACCATGGAAGCCAGGAAAGTTCTGCCCTTGAGCATTTTCCACCTCATTTCTCATCACCGAGAGGTTATATACACTTTATCGGTAATGTCATTATAAGCATTTAAAGGCCGTCAAGATTCAAAGATTTTGCTCCTGAATTACTAAACTAACCCTATTTCTTGACAAGTCTTCGTAGGGTGCGTCTTACGCACCTTCTTTGGTGCGTGAGACGCACCCTACATGCCTTTTCTATAAATTTATTCTGTTTTTCCCAAAAGTGCTTATCCCGCAGTGTTTTTTTTGAATTCTATGGACACACAAGAAACTTAATCAAGGGCTAAAAAGCACCTCAAAAAATTTCTTTGGAACTCATGCTATTCTCTTGACAAGTATACGAGTGTATAGTATATAGGAGCCATGAAGCCTTTAACCGAGAAACAGCAAGCGGTGTTGGATTTTGTGGAGGAGTTTTGCGTGCGCCAGGGGTATCCCCCCACGGTGCGGGAGGTGGCGGCCCATTTCGCCATCCAGCCCCGGGCCGCGGCCGACCACCTGGAGGCCCTGAAGCGGAAGGGGCATCTCCGCCGGGAGCCGGGCCTGTCCCGGGGGCTGGTCCTCTCTCTTAAGGGGCCGGGCCAGGTGGTGGAAGTGCCGGTGTTGGGCCGCATCGCCGCGGGCCAGCCGCTCTTGGCAGAGGAGAACGTGGAGGATACCCTGCCGCTGCCCCGGGCCTGGGTCCGGGGGGAGGAGGTCTTTCTCCTGAAGGTGAGCGGCGAGTCCATGGCTCCCCTGATCCTCCCGGATGACCTGGTGATGGTGCGGGTGCAGCGCCGGGTGGAGCGGGGCGAGATCGCGGTGGCCCTGGTGGGCGAAGAGGCCACCCTGAAGCGGGTCTACCAGGAGGCAGGCGGCCTGGTCCTCAAGGGGGACAACCCGGATTTCACGCCGCTCCGCTTCTCCCCCCAGGAGGCCTCGGAGATGGTGCAGATTTTGGGGAAGGTGGTGGGCGTGTACCGCCATTTGTAGAGGTGAGAAATCAGAGGAATGGCTTTTTATACTCATAATGAAGGACGCAGCGCTATATGAATGAACTTAAGGCCCTGAGCCGCTGGCTGGCGCCGTTGCGACCGGGGCGGGCCGCGCTCCTCTGGGGCGAACCCTTAAGGCCCCTGGCGGCCGCGGCCGCGGCCTGGGGCGTGGCCCGGGGCGCGCCGGTCTTGGTGGTGGACGCGGCCAACCGCTTCGACCCGTATCTCTTGGTACGGGAGGCCCGGACCCGGGGCCTGGACCCGACAGAGGCCCTGGCCCGCACCCGGGTGGCCCGGGCCTTCACCTCCCACCAACTGGTGCGGCTGCTCCAGGAGGAATTGGCCCGGGAGACGGCTCCCGGCGCTCTGGCGCTGCTCCTGGGGCCGGTGAGCCTCTTTTACGACGAACAGGTGCCTTTAAAGGAGCGCCGCCGCCTCTTCCGGGAAATGGTGGAGACCCTGAGCATGATCAAGACCCGGGCCCCCATCTTGTTTTTACAATCCCTGCTGCCCCGAGGCGCAACCAACCGCCATTTCGGGCGGATGCTGGCGCCGCTGGTGGAGGTGACGGGTAATTTCGGGGCAGGGGTGGAGGAGGGCCGCCCCGGGGTTTATCCGCCCGCTCCCCCGGGCTTGCCGGCTGCTTAGGGAAGCCCGGGGCTTAAGCAAGTTTGTCATTCTGAACGGCGCGAACCATCATGACCCAAAGAGGTCACAACGAACTATGAAAATGAATAACCTCTCAATGGTGGGGCGGCCGTCTCTGGCCGCCCTGATTCGGGCGGGCACGGAGGCCCGCTCCACAAGGTCATTTTCATATAAAGCGTAGTGAAGAATTTGTTTTTCCATAACATTTTAAATGCTTCTGCGCTCAGAATGATAAATGAGCCTTATACCGGCGCATCCAGGAGATTGCGGGGAGGGAGCAAAGGACACCGCCCCACTTTCCTCCTCAATCAAGGGAAAAGGAATAGAGGATTCAACACCCGGGTAAGATATTCCCGGGACGGCATACCCAAGAGGTGAAGGAGTAAAGACCGATGTCACCTGCTATCAGCCAGGCTCTGCAAAAAGTTCCTTACGGAGAGGAGACGGCGGCGATGCCCGCCATTCCGGAAGACTCCATTATTTATCTTCGGGAAATCCTGAAATTTTTGGGGACCGTGGCCATGATCGTCACCACCGGCCTGCTCCTGCTGCTGGTGGTGTGAAGGGAGGACAGTAGCCAGTAGCCAGAAAAGAATCAATCAAACTGACCACTGACCACAGGCAACTGGCTACTGGCTACTGAACATGGGACGCACGGTTTTACCATACAGCCATATCTGGGAGGAGGAGCGGAGCCGCTGGCAGAAATTTCGCCGGGCGCTGCGCAAGGAGGACCAGGCGCATTTCGACCGGCTCTTCGAGCTGGCCCGGCTGCACCTCCAGGCCGGGGTCTACGCCTCCAACCCCTGGCCCCTGGAGTCCATGCTGCTGTCAATGCTTTTGGAGCATGAGAAGACCATCAGCGCCCTGGA
>DYJG01000311.1 GCA_020723225.1 Desulfobacca acetoxidans
ACGTCCCCTTACCCCGACTGGCAGCAGAAGGCCTGGGGCCCGTCCCTCTTGATCACCGCGGGCATCCTGATGATCACCCTCCTGGCCCGCTTTACCCTGAGGGAAAAGAAACCCTGATTTCCTAAAAACCTATGGAACTCTGCGATACCGCGGATTAAATTATGATGGAAATGGCCAGAAAACTGGAAGAATTGGAACCCGAGACGGAAAGTCCCTTGGAATCGGCGCGCATCCTGGCTGAACTCGGACTGGAAAGCAAGATCAGCACCCGCCATTTAAATTTCTACTACGGCGAAAATCAGGCCCTGTTCGACAACAACCTGGATATCGCCCAAAACCGGGTGACCGCCATCATCGGCCCCTCGGGCTGCGGCAAGTCCACCCATATCCGGGTCTATAATCGGGTCTATGAGCTTTACCGGGACCAGCGGGCCGAAGGCGAGGTGCTGCTGGATGGCGAGAATATCCTGGACCCCGCCTACGACATCATGGAACTGCGCCGCAAGGTGGGTATGATCTTCCAGAAGCCCACGCCCTTTCCCATGTCGGTGTTCGACAACGTGGCCTACGGGCTGAAGATGCATTACATCATGAGCAAGAGCGAAATGGCCGACCGGGTGGAAGAGGCCCTGCAAAGGGCAGCGCTCTGGGACGAGATCAAGGACCACCTGCACCGGCCGGGCACCTCGCTCTCCGGGGGCCAGCAGCAGCGCCTGTGCATCGCCCGGGCCATCGTGGTGGCGCCGGAGGTCCTCTTGATGGATGAGCCCTGCTCCGCCATCGACCCCATCGGCACCGCCAAGATCGAAGAGCTGATCTTTGATTTGAAAGACCATTACTCCATCGCCATCGTCACCCACAACATGCAGCAGGCCGCCCGGGTCTCCGACTTCACCGCCTTTTTTTACCAAGGCCGCATCGTGGAATTCGGCCCCACCTCCCAAATCTTCACCAAACCCGCCCAGAAAAAAACCGAAGAATACATCACCGGCCGGTTCGGCTAGCTACCTTTTCCGGTGATCTCCTTTCTTACAACTGTTTGCCATATCCCCTGCTTCCATTTCCGCTCCCTTCTCCTTAAAAATCTGCTTTCCTGATTTTTAACCGATTTTTATCTATCCCCTAGCAATAACTTAATTTTCCTAAGAGATAATGATCTTCAGAAGAGAAGTCTCTGCTTTCTTCGAACCTCTTTTCCCCGGATGTTTCGGGAGGCGGATATGGAATTGGAAAATTTTCAGGAACGGGAAGCGGTGGACCGGCTCCGCGCCGAGCTTCATGAATTGTTTGTGAGGGTATTCGGAAAAGAACCCAACCCTGAGATCATCCGGGAGGAAGCGGAAAACCTCGTCTCGCAACACGGACCGGCGGCAGAATTAAAGGATATCCTCAATGCCTGACCACCATCGGATATTAGACCATACCTATTCTTTTTCGCTGCCATTAAGCTCAAGCAAAGATGGAGGATTGACATAATGTTGAACACCGGCAGATTTCTTGAGCAGATCGATCCTTACATTGTCGTGATGCACGAAGAGTGCAGCCAGGAAGGGGATGTTCTCATAATCCGGTTCCACAACGGCTTCGGAGTAAAAATCCTGCGCCTGGCTTTGGAAGCCAAAACCTCCTTCTTTTTTGTGGTGATGGTCCTTAAGTTTCATGGAGCAAGGATCAAGGATTTCAAATTGGCCCAATATATCTCCATTCCCGAAGTCAACTTTATTTACTTGACATTTTAAGGGAAATCATGGTAAAATTTTTAATCATTTGAATTTCTTCTTCCTCAAGTTGGAGTCCTGCTCCGCTTCTTCTGAGCGTGCCCCAATCACTTGGCGTCTCTCAACGTTAACAGTTTAATCTAACCTCAAAAATTTTAACTACTCAATTTCCTGGCCTCTAATTTAGCAAAGTTGGGGTTCCTTTCATCCTAAAGGGAGCAAATCCCTTTTTTTCCAGACCCTTTAGATTGACTCTACCAGAGGGCATATCCGGGCTCTAAAGCTCCTGAGAGGAGAAAATTATGCTGATAGAAAGGCTGAAAAAACCGGTGCCGGTAATCCGGCTCCGAGTGGAGCGCAGCAAGGGCGAATGGCGGGTGGTCAAACACATCCGCTTGGCGGAAAAAACCATACCCCCCTCGGAGGAATTGCCTCATCCAGGCAAATCGGGCCTCTGGTCCGGTTTCTGGTTTGAAGCGGTGGATGCCAAAGGAAGGGTTCTCTACCGCCAGATTTTGCAGGTCCCCCGACGCGGGGTTGAGGCCTTTGAAGATGGCTCCATTCACCGGATTCCCCTGGAAATTGATGAGTTTGTCACCGATCTTCTCATCCCTGACTTCCCGGAGATCGACTCGGTCAGGCTGTTTTTGGAGGAGCCGGAGCGCCTTTCTGAAAAAGAAAGGGTCAAAAAGGGACCAGTACCCGAGCCAGTCGCCATCTTCCTGACCCGGGAAAAAGTCCCGCCTAAGAAAGGCAGGGGGTAAGTGTCATGGGAATAGGTGATGGAACAATTCAGGGTCTTACCAAGATCCTCGACAATGGTCCCGACAATGCTCGCCTGAACGTGGTCCTCTTGGCCGAGGGTTTCACTGCCGCCCAACAGAATACCTTTAACAACTTCTGTGCTGACTTCGTCACCGCCCTGCAAGCCGAGGCCTGGTACTCCATATTGGGCGGCGCCATCAATGTGCATCGCCTCAATGTCGCGTCCACCGATTCCGGTACGGACTCCCCTGCCACCTGTGCAGATGGCGCCACCGGTTCCGGCACGATGGTGAACACCTACTTCGATTCCTCTTTCTGCAACTCGGGAGTCTGGCGCTGTTTGAGCGGTGACTCCGGGTTGGTGCGAGACACCCTCGACAACGAACTTCCCGGCTGGGATGTGGGCATCGTTGTGGTCAATACCGGCGACCACGGGGGCTGTGCCAGCGGCAACGTTTCCTTTACCAGCGTGGAACCGGGGTGGGAAAACGTCGCCCTGCACGAGATGGGCCATAATTTTGGCCTGGCCGATGAATATCATTATTGGAAGGGATGTGGCCTGGAAACCGACCACGATCATGCCCCCGCTTGGGAACCTACAGCCTTCAATCTTACCGCCGAAACGAATAGAAACAATTTAAAGTGGCGTCATTTGCTCACCCCCGGCGTGCCGGTGCCCACCATGCAGAACCCCGATTGCACCCAATGTGACGATCGTCCCAACGTGCTCGATGATGACGCAGCCATCGGCCTTTTCGAAGGCGCGGGTTACTATCATTGCGGTTACTATCGTCCGGCCTATCGCTGCCGTATGCGCGGCGGCGGAGCATCTTTCTGCCGGGTCTGTGTCGAAGCCATTGCCCGACGCCTGAGTAATTTCGTCCCGGCTACACCTACCATGGAAGTCCAGCCCCTGCTTCTTGACTTTGGCGATGTCGCCTTCGGCCTCACTTTATACCTGGCCTTTGAAGTCCGTAATGTCCGCACCGGCGTTCCGGGGGCCATCGAAGTTTCCGTTTCCAATCCCACGACGGGCCAGTTTTTCTTTGCCCCGGGCACTGAAACCGCTTTTACTCTGGCCGCCCCCATTTTTGAAGGATTTACCTCCCGCTTGGTATTTGTGGCTTTCACGGCCCCCGCCACCGGCGGCCCCTCCTTCTCAAGCCAGGTGGTAGTCGGCAGAACCGATGACCCCGCCGCCCCCTCCTTCACCGTGACCCTGCAAGCCAGGGCGGTGGAACCGCGGCCGGTTGACTCCGTCCTCGTCATCGATCGCTCCGCCAGTATGGATGAACCCACCGGCGTCTTTGGCGTTAATAAGATGGAAATGGCCATCGAAGCGGCCAACTTATACGTTTCCCTCCTTAAGGACAACGATAAAATCGGCATTGTCCGCTACCATCACGTCTCTGGTCCCGGAGACGTCCTGCTCTCCATGATCACTGCGGGAGACCCCGCCGGCGGCGCGGGCCGGCTTGCCGCCCGGTCTGTGCTTACCACCGCCAACCTAAATCCGGACGGCAGCACTTCCATAGGCGCCGGTTTAATCAATGGGAGCTCCGTTCTCGAT
>DYJG01000312.1 GCA_020723225.1 Desulfobacca acetoxidans
ACAAAGATCAGAGGAGAAATAATCGAAAGGATGCCTTTTTCGACAGCCTCAGCAGTTATAAGCCACTTCGGCTTCCCGCAGCTTCCCGATAATTTGCTCCGGCGTATAACGTTTCCTACTCATCTCCCTGCCTCACCTCGATCCACTACTCTAACTTAAGCATGTGGATCAGTTTTTGGGGGGCAGGATAGTTCTGAAGTGCAACTAATGTCCGGACCGGGAGCAGGTAGTTCGCACTCCGGCCTGGGTGGAGGCCTGCAATGTGGGGGCCCTTTAGCTACGGCGATTTACAGGCGACCCATTGGACCTGGGCCGGACTGTCGCCCACAGCTTCTTCGCCCTGATGGGGCCGAGGTAGCGCCGACCTTACCACCGACTATCCGCCTCTGGCGGTAGTTGAGATAACAAGGAGGTGAGACAAGGAGGGGATAAGGCCCCCTCCTTCCCCCTCCATAGATCGCAGGAACTGCTAACGCCTAGAGATGGTATTGTAGTTTGCACTACCGACCACCTTAGTGCCGGAATTGGTGATCCACATGTTGATGGTGTCAAAGGCGATGCCCCAGGGGTTGGCGCCCACCGTAACATTACCCAGATTGGTGCCGTCGCTGGCACGGAGCTTGGTCACGGTATTGCCGCCCGAGTTGGCAACCCAGATCCTGGTCCCGTCAAATTCTAGGCCCACGGGCTTGGAGCCTACGGCGTATGTTCCCAGAAGCATTCCGTCGCTGGCCTGGAGTTTCGTGACGGAATTGTCGTCGTAGTTGCTGACCCAGATGCTGCTTCCGTCATAGAGTATCTGGATGGGGGTTGTACCCACGCTGAAGGTGCCCATCAACGCGCCGTCGCTGGCCCTGAGTTTGGTCACATTGTGACTACCGGAGTTGGCCACCCAGATGCTGTCCTCGGTGCAGAGGATGCCGTAAGGATTGCTGCCTACTCCGTAGGTTGCCACCGTCCCCCCGTCGCTCACCCGGAGCTTGGTGACGTTGCTACCACTGTAGTTGCTCGTCCAGATGTAGGTGCCGTCGAAGGCCACACCCATGGGGGTGTTGCCCACCGGGAAGTCCTGATAGGGCGAACCGGGGCGAAGTTTGATAACTTTATTCTTGGTGGAGTTGGTGGCCCAAGTGTTGGTTCCGTCAAAGGCCCAAGCGGTCACCTTGTCCCCGCCGCCGGACGCCCCCCCGAAATATCCCCAACTAACGATCTGCAAGTCGCTGACCCGTGTTTTATAATGAATGTTAAAATCATCGATCATCCACATGTAGGTGCCATCGAACATAATAGCCTTGGGGTTATTCGCGGTCGTTTGGACATCAGTAAAGGTATAGTTGGCCGCAAACCAGCGATGCACGGCAAATTGATGGGGATTATAGCCTGAGCCTGTCCCTGGCAGGCCTTGGGGTCCCTGAGGCCCCACAGGTCCCTGGGGTCCTGCGGATCCGGCCGGGCCGGTATCTCCTTTAGCTCCTGGTAGTCCCTGGAGTCCTGTGGGTCCGGTATCGCCCTTGGGTCCCTGTGCACCAGTTTCTCCCGGAGGTCCCGGAGGTCCACTCGGTCCGGCGGGTCCTGTAAGCCCTACGGGCCCGGCAGGTCCCACTTCTCCTTTAAGACCTTGCAGTCCTTGAGGCCCTGCGGGGCCAATCGGTCCGGTGTCGCCTTTGAGTCCCTGAAGCCCCGTGGGTCCGACAGCCCCGGTATCACCCTTTGGCCCTGACGGTCCTGCTGGCCCAATCGGTCCTGCAGCGCCTGTATCACCTTTCAGTCCTTGAAGGCCCTGCGGTCCGGGATCACCCTTGAGTCCTTGTGGTCCTGTTGGTCCAGTATCTCCTTTCGGTCCAGCTGGCCCCGCCGCCCCGGTGTCGCCTTTAGGTCCCGGGGGTCCCATTTCCCCGGCTAACCCCTGGGGTCCAGGGGCTCCGGTGGGACCTATCGGTCCAGCTGGCCCTGTCAGCCCTGTGGCCCCCGGAGGTCCACTCGGTCCGGCGGGTCCTGTAAGCCCTACGGGCCCGGCAGGTCCCACTTCTCCTTTAAGACCTTGCAGTCCTTGAGGCCCTGCGGGGCCGGCCGGTCCACTGGGACCAACCGCTCCAACCGGTCCTGCCGCCCCGGTATCTCCTTTAGGCCCCGGAAGCCCCTGTGGCCCGGGGTCCCCCTTGGCTCCCGCAGGTCCGGTGGGTCCCGTCGGTCCCTGAGGCCCAGGGGGACCGGGAGTTAATTGAATATTGCTAACTTGAGTTTCAAGGGTATTGACTTCTGTCTGCAGACTATTAATTTGGGTTTGCAAATTATCAAAAGGATTTCCTGCGGCTTGGACCGTGGTTCCCAGCCACCATGTCAGTGCCAAACTGAATAACCCCAGCATAACTGTTTTTTTCATAGTCACGGTTAGCTTCCTCCTTAATGGCTGTCGTTTAACTAAACTGAGATTATGCGGCAACCTCGGTCAACGTTGGGATCCCTCTCATCGAGTGTAACCCTGGAAAGTTTCCTTTTATTTAGCCGCATTGTTAGCGACGAAGATGTTAGCATAAGTTTAATAAAATTTGTAAGCCAACTATGCGGATACATAATTTTTTTAAGAAATTTTGGCATACTTGTACCTCGGCCCTAGGATACCTCACTGCTGTGGAGCTTAATAGCACCAGGTCAGCATTGCCCGATGACAAAGGAAAGCCTAAGAAGCAATTATCTTGGCTCAAGGGACTGAATTTATCTTGCCAGGGGCGGAAGTTATCACCCGAGAAGAGAAATTTCCAGCTATGATCTGACTACCTGGCGTAAGGCCTTTTGCGCTGATGGACTGCCCATGCCAAGTATCTCGCGGCCGAGCCGAGATCAGGAAACAAAGTGGCGCGATTAATACCCACAAGGTCAAGTTGTTCCCGCAATGATTCGCGCGCTTCCTTGGGTATACGAATCTTAAGCGTTTTGGTATCTTTTTTTTCGGCCTCAATTCTTACTTTGTCCCTGAGTCTTACATGCAGCTGCAAGTCATATTTCTTGCCCCGGGGTTCACACATGAAGACGCTTCCCTGTGCCCTTATGCGTTCGTCTATATGCTCTGGGACAAATGCGGTATCCACAAAATTGGCGATAGGTGGGGCACTGCCTTCCTCTGCGAACTCCAATGGTGACAACCAGATATTGTCTTTTTTCCAAACTTGCCAGACCTTCAGCCGATTTGGGACCTCGATACACCAAACAGCGCTATCCTGTTCCTCAAAATGACCCTTTTTTGTTTTCCGCCGCATCACAGGTTCTTCCACTGCAAAAAATAATGCGACGAGCACGTTCGTAGTAAAATCAAGGAAGCGGGTCGGTAGGCCATAGTGTTGGCCGATAGATAACTGTCTCCATTCCAGCATCGCCCGGGTGTTACTCTTTTCGTCCTCGGGCACAATGCAAATCAAGTCAGGACGGTACGCATAAAGATATCGGGAAAAATCGTGGAAGAGTCTATGCTCAAGATTGTGGGCTTCTTTCATATTCAAGTGTTCGGTCAGTAATTGTTCTTCAACTTTGCTCGGATCATCGCCCTTGCGGTTCTCCGGCTGGACGTGGGGATTCCTAAACAATTTGGCCATAAGAATCCAGTTGAAATCTGTATGCCCTCTGTAGACCGCACGTTCTCCAACATTCCACGTATCTCTCCAACCTTCTACGAACTCAAGAAAATCCGCAAGCTTTTGCGTTTCAAGTTTTTTTTCTTCAGCAGCCATAAATCACTCCGGTTACCAAGGCCCAGCTTCTTTACGGATAGCAACGTCCGCCAGCAAACAATAAATAGATGGGTCCGCATAAGATGCGGAGATACGATTTCTCGCCCGAATAAGACGCCATTGCATGGGGGCTTCCAATGACCAAAAATCTTGGAATTTAGCCTTTATAGAACCTTATTAGCACAGGCCTTGACGAAAAAGAATTGTTCCCTGCTTGAAAAACAAGGGGATAGCTACTAGCTTGCCACCGGCGAAAGTTATCAACGGAATGGCGGAAATAGCGGCTTTGGGCTGGATATAGAAGGAGTTGGGATCGGATACA
>DYJG01000313.1 GCA_020723225.1 Desulfobacca acetoxidans
TCATGAGAGTTCCTATCCGATTAACTTAAACTTTTTATTAACCATTTTTTTGGTTGCCGTCAAGTATTGCCTTGCCTGGGTCCGCAAGTATCCCTTTGCCCAATAAAACACGGACAGGATAGAGCCCAATTACACCCGTCACCCCAAAAATGCTGGAGTATCAGGTACTTCAAGGGCTTTCCCACCCATCCTTGTTGTGAGAAAGCAGGCGTTCCCGCCTCTTGATAAACTTATCGGCAGGCGCGGGAGAAAACCTTAAAAAAATTCCACTACAACTCCCCGGGCATCCAAAGGTAAAGAAATTGAGGGGTTAGGGCCGCGGAAAAGTCCGGGAACTGGGAATAGATATTTGGCCGGTAACTGCCGGGGCGATGGTAGCGCACCACCTTGGCGTCTTCCAGTCCGGCCTTTTTCTGGGCGATTTTGATGGCGTCGTCCAGGTAACCCAGGCTGTCCACCAATCCCAGGTCCTTGGCCTGGGCCGCGGTGTAGATGCGGCCGTCCGCCACCCGCCGCACCTCCTTTGCCTCCATTTTCCGGCCCAGGGCCACCACTTCCACGAAGCCCCGGTAATAACTGTCGATCACCTGCTGCATCATCTGCTTTTCTTCCGGGCTGGCGGGCCTGAAAGGGGACCAGAAATCCTTCCATTGGCCGCTTTTCACCATCTCGCCTTCCACCCCCACTTTCTCCATCAGCCCCTTGACGTTCAGCTTCATGGCCAACACGCCGATGGAGCCGGTGATGCCGCTGGGATGGGCGACGATGGTATCCCCGGCCTGGGCCAGATAATAGCCCCCGGAAGTGGCCAGGCCCATGAGGCAGGCCACCACCGGCACCCCGGTTTCCTTTTTATAGTTCATCAGCTCGTGGTGGATGATGTCCGAGGCGCTGACGGTGCCTCCCGGGGAATTGATCTTGAGGACCACGGCTTTGATGCGCTTATCCTGGACCGCTTTGTCCAACTCCTCTTTGACCCGGCTGGGGGTGGTGGCCGAACCCATGGCCAACCCCAGCAGGCCCCGGGGCTGGGACTCGACGATGAGGCCGGAGACGTCCAACAGCAGGATCTTGTCGCTGCCGAACCCGGAGACCACTTGTTCTTTCAACGGCTTGGGCTCTTCGAAGAGGTCCACCTTGACGGTGACGCAGCCGGCAAGCAGCAAGGCCAAAAAAACCGTGAAGAGATGGCAGGTTATTTTTCTGAGCATCTTGCCTGTCTCCCGGCAAAGGCAGTGAACCTGAAGGGGCCCGGGGAAGCCGTCATTTTTCTTCCTGGGAGGCGTTGATTCTTTCCAGAAGGCGCCGGGCCTCCTGGCGGTCCTCCTCCAGGCCTTTGGGCATCAGAGCGTGTTGCGGAGAATCCAGCACCCGTTCCAGTTCCTGGCGGGCTTGAACGGGTCGGTTCAGCTTCATCAGGGTTTCCGCCAGGTAGAGGCGGTTGGTGCTGTTTTCCGGGAAGAGGAGCACGGCCCTGGCCAGGTGCTTTTGTGATTTCTCCAGATCGCCCACGGAGAAGGGCCAGGCCGGAGCTTCACAATAGATGCGCCCCAACACCCGGTGGGGGCCTGCCTGGTCATAAGCTTCATCGATGGCCAGGGCCTTTTCCATCTCCTCCATGATGCGGGGCAGCAGCTTCCGCCCTTGCATGACTCCGCCCGTATCCGCCTGGCCGCAAAGGTGCAGGGCCAGCCAGTAACGGCCCTCCACCCGGGTGGGCTGCTCCTTCAACAGCATTTCGGCATAGCCCTGGCCCTGTTCAAAATATTTATGCTTCTGGCTGGCCACCGTCAGTTCGCCGATGATAAAGCAGGCCCGGGCCAGCCGGGTCAAAATGGGAGCCTGGGGCGGCCTGGCCCGGGCCAGGACTTCCTGATAATAGTCCAGGGCGCAAAGGGCACGGGGCAAGTCGAGATTGGGACCGTTAAGAAGCTGATCGGCTTCCCTCACGGGATCCAGGGCCGCAACCCGGCCGGGAGCCGGATAGAGACAAATAATGACGATGGGCAAAAGAATTTTGACCAGGGGAAAGGCTATCATTTTTTGAAACCTGAAACGGCCAAGATTTTCCGTCTTAATCCTCAGCTCGGCTGAGAAAACCTGGCGGCTTGGCAAAATTTAGTAATTAATAATATCATTTTCAACTTTAGAGTTCCAAGTATTCCCGAAGGTTAAAAATTGAGAAGATAATCCGCCCGGAGAGGGACCGGAATTTCCTTCGGGATCAATGCGCATCGTCCTGCCGAAAGGAGGTTTACACGATTTTTCCGAATTAGAATCGAGTTCTGAAAAACCGGTTGACAGTTTCGAAAAAAATGATAAAAAATATTCGTTTGAGGGTATAGCGCCTCTTTCCGCCACCAGCTCCCGGGGCCGGCGGCCTTGCGGGAATGATCCAGGCGGGGAGAATCTGCGAGCGGGGAGGAGGTTGAAATGGATGCCGGGCGTCAGGGTGAAACCCAACGAGCCCTTCGAGGTCGCCCTAAAACGCTTTAAAAAGCAGTGCGAAAAAGCGGGAATCCTATCCGAAATTCGCAAACGGGAGCATTACGAAAAACCCAGCATTAAGCGTAAAAAGAAGATTTTAGCGGCCAAAAAACGGGCTTTGAAGAAGCTCCGCAAGATTGAGGGTTCATGACCTCCCTTTCTCAGCGGCTGGATCAGGCCTTTAAGGAGGCCCTCAAAGGGAAACAGGCCGTGGCGTTATCCACTTTGCGGATGCTGAAAACCGCCGTCCGCCATCGGGAAGTGGACTTGAGACGCCCAGTGACCGAAGAAGAGTTGCAGGCGGTAATCAACACTCAGGTCAAACAGCGGCGGGAGGCCATCAGCGAATATGCGAAAGCCGGGAGGCCCGACCTGGCTAACAAAGAAGAGGAGGAGCTAAGCTTCCTCCTCTCTTTTTTACCGCCCCAACTCAGTCAAGGGGAGTTGGAGGCAGAGGTGTCCCGGATCATCGAGGAAGTGGGGGCCTCTTCCCCCAAGGATCTGGGAAAGGTAATGAAGACCGCCATGGCTCGATTAGCGGGCCGGGCCGACGGGAAGGCGGTGCAGGAGATCGTGCGCAAATCTTTAGGCTCCTGAGCCTTCCCCCCTAAACCAGTGCATCTGGAGGGGCATGCCCGAGCAAACCTTGACGGCTCTGGAATTTCCCGGGGTATTGGCGGTAGTTCAGCAGTATGCCGTCTCCGCCCTGGGCCGGGACTTCCTGGCGCGGCTGAAGCCTAATAGCGATCTTGCCGGCATCCGGGCCAAATTCCAGGAGATTCACGAATTACAAGACCTTACCAGCCGGGAGGGGGAGCTTCCCCTAAACGACTTCCCCGACCTCTCCCCCTGGCTGTCCAAGGCCCTGGTGCGCGGCAGCCTCCTGCCGCCGGAGGCCTTTAACGACGTCTTGGCGGTGCTGCGGCTGGCCCGCAAGCTCCGGCAATTTCTCCTCCAGGGGGACGCCTACCCCCATCTTGCCCAACTTGCCGGGCCGCTCCACGACCTGGCCCCCCTGCGAAAAATCATCAAGCAGTGCATCAGCCCCCATAACTTCATCCTGGATGAGGCCTCGCCGGAGTTGCACGCAGTGCGCCGGGAGCTGGCCCGGACCCGGGAAGGGCTGAACCGCCAGATCAGGCAGAATTTTTTCGGGTCCGAGTATCAAAACGCCCTGCAAACCCCCACCATCTCCCAGCGCCACGGCCGTTACGTTATTCCTTTGAAGGCCGATCACAAGGGCGCGATTCCCGGCATCATCCACGACCAGTCCCAGACCCGGGCCACTCTCTTTATCGAGCCTCTGGCCATCGTCGAGCAGAATAACCAACTCAATCTTCTCAATAACCGGGAAAAGCGGGAGGAGGAGGCGGTGCTGCGCCGCCTCACCGACCTGGTGCGGAACGACCTGGAGGAGATTCGGGAGGTTCTGGCCGGGCTGGCGGAGGTGGACGCGCTCCAGGCCAAGATATATTTCGCCCGCGCCTATAAAGCCCGGGAGCCTATCTGGCGCTCGACGCCCGGGGTGGACCTGCGCCAGGCCCGGCATCC
>DYJG01000314.1 GCA_020723225.1 Desulfobacca acetoxidans
TCGGTGGTCATTAACTCCTCGTAAAGCTTCTCACCCGGCCTGGCGCCCACATACTTGATGGTGATTTTCTCGGGGTCCCGGCCAATTCGGGGACTCATCAGGGAGATCATGGCCTGGGCCAAATCGGCGATGTGCAAGGCCGGCATCTTGGTGACCAGGACTTCGCCGCCGCAAGCCCTGATGGCGGCTTCCAACACCATTTTGGCGGCCTCCTGGACGGTCATCACAAACCGGGTCATGCGGGGATCGGTGATGGTGACCTCCTTGCCGCTTAAGATTTGCTCGGCAAAAATCGGCACCACCGATCCTCTGGACCCCAGAACATTGCCGAACCGGACACTGGAGAAAATTTGTCTGCCGTTGGCATTGACAATATTGGCCGCGGTGACGATGCGTTCACCCATGAGCTTGGTGGTGCCCATGACATTGGTGGGATTGACCGCCTTGTCGGAACTGGTGTAAATCACCCGGGGGACATTATTGGACATGGCGGCTTGCATCACGTATTTGACACCGTTGATATTGGTTTGCACCGCTTCGAAGGGGTTGTACTCCGAGAGGCCCACATGTTTTAATGCGGCCAAATGAAAGATGATATCCACTCCCTGGGTGACATTTAACAGTTTTTTTTCGTCCCGCACATCCCCCAGATAGAGGATCATCCGTTGGGCGCCCTGGTATTTATTTCCCAGGTTAAATAATTCCGACTCATTATTATCCAACAAGCGTATTTCGAAGGGGTCCAGATCGATCAACTGGCGGACGACTTCCCTGCCTACGGTGCCCGCGGCCCCCGTAATTAATACCACTTTATTGCTGAAAAAGTCTTTCATCAACTCTTCTCGGTTTCAAAGCAACCGTGGCTGCGGCATCGCCGGAGGTTTCTCGCGGCAATCCTTGGTTGCGGGCAGGAATGACAGGCATTCCGCTCTGTCTGGTTAATGTTTGGCGCTGCTGGTTTTGGCGCCGGAATCTCCCAGATCCCGTTTATGGTAACCGCTATAGTCTTTGTGGTAATTCTGGAAATAGCCGTAATAGCTGCCATATCCCATGCGGTCTTTTTTGGTCATGGTCAGAATGCCGCCCAGGATCCGGGCATTGTTCTGGGACAGCAGCCGTATGGCCAATTGCCCGGCCTCCCGGGTGGTGGAATGATGTCTGATAGCCACCAGCACCCCATCCGCAATATTGGAAATCGTCCGGCCGTCGGCAAAGCCGATGATGGGCGGGGAATCGATGACGACATAATCGAATTCGCCGCGCAGGTGGCTGATGAGGTTTCCAAATACCGTGGAACTGAAAAGTTCATTGGGATTGGGAGGAGTGGGGCCCGCGGGAATGAAATAGAGGTTCGGGACGGAAGTGGTCCGAATCACTTCCTCCATTGGAACGGCGCCGCTCAGATAGTTGGTCAAGCCGGGTTGGATGGGTATCCGGAAAACCTGATGAATCCTGGCTTTTCTAAGGTCGCAGTCCAAGATGACGCAACTGCGGTCAGGACCGGCCAACGCGGCCGCCAGGTTTACGGAAACCGTGGTTTTGCCCTCTCCGGGATTGCCGCTGGTGACGACGATGACTTTGGGGGGCGCCTCCGAGGATGAGAGCAGGAGAGAGGTGCGGATGTGTTGAATGGCCTCTCCCAGCATGGACATGGGGTCGTTGTAGGATAGAAGCTCAACGGGGGACGGTCCCTCCACTTCACCTTCCCGGAATTCGGCGCCGGGGGCGGGAAGCTTCAGGGATTCCCGGCTGATGGGGAGTCTAAAGGAATCGGCTTCCATCATGGGAATGACACCCAGGGAGGAAATATGGCAGATCTTCTCCAATTCCTCCGTGGTCTTGATGGAATCATCAATGTATTCCACAAAGAAAGCCGTCCCCAGGCCGAACATGGAGCCCAGGACCACCGCCAGGACCGTGAATAACAGATACTTGGGCAACCAGGGCTCGTACGGGTCTTTGGCCGGGGTGATCACCGACACGTTGCTGGCCACCATGGTGCTGGCCACGCTGGCCTCTTTCATACGGGCCAGCAAGCCTTCATAAAGGGTCTGGTTGGTCTGCAGGTCCCGCTTCAGGACGTGGTGATGGACCAGGTCGTTTTGCAGGTCTATCATCTTGGACCTTTGGAGATCGAATTCCTTTTGCAGTAAGGATTCCGACTTGGTGGCGGCTTCATAATCCGCCTTGATGCTGGCCTCCAGGCGTTTGACCTCCTGATTGAGGCGCTGGCGCACTTCCCTCATTCTGGCGCTAATGGCCGCTTGTTCAGGAAAATTGGGTCCGTATATTTTGCTTTGTCCGGTAACCTGGCCTTCAAGATCGATCAACGACTGGCGCAACGCCGTGACCAGGGGATGGTTGGTGACCAGCGGCGCATCAGCCCCTTGTTCCTTGATCTGCCGGTACTGGGCTTCCTTTTGGGCTTTGTCCGCCTGGGCGGTGGTCAAGGCTTGGCTCACCGCAATGTATTTCTTTACCACCACGTTCACTTCGGGCTCTTCCAGGGACAGGAAGTCCTGTTTTTGGCCGTGGGCGTACAGAGTTCGTTCCGAATCCTGCAGCTTCTGGCCCAGGCGGACCAGCTCCTGGTCCAGCCATTCCCGCAAGGTGGTATAAGACTGCTCCCGGGTGTTCATGGCCAATTTCAAATATTCCTTAGGCATGGCTTCAGCCACTTTCCAGGCCAGGTTCTTGTCCGTGGATCGATACGACACATCCACCAGAAAGGAGTTTTTGGTAGGCTCCACCTTCAGATAGTCCAGCATGCTTAAGGCGTATCTTTCTTTGATTACCCGGGGAGGATCATCGGGGTAATCCTTTTCCATCGCTTTGTAAGTAGGATGTTCCTTCAGATTCAGGGAGTCGATGATTCCCAGGGTGATGGTGGGGCTCTTCAGGATGTTGTATTGGGTTTCATAAAACTTATCCAAGCTGCTGGAGCCGGTCAGGGCTCCCAGGGGGTCGGTGTTTTGGCCCCCCATGATGGCCGAGGGGTTATCCTGGAGGATCTGGAGGGTAGTGGTGACCTTATAAATTGGGGGCATTAACAAGCTGACCAACAAGGTCAGGGTCACTATTCCCGACAGAACGCCGAGAAACCACCACTTGCGCTTTAAGAGGATGTGCCAGTAATCCCGCAGGTGGGAGACCTCTTCGGTCTCGCCTTTGTAGTAGCTTTCCAATGCGGGGGGCATGGCAGGGGAAGAAGGGACAAGCATGTAGTTTGGGCTATCGTTTTGCATACGAAGATATCCTTAAAAAGCTGATCCTGATTTTCAGACCCTTGGTCTAAGAATCGTTGTTTTCTTGGCAATTAGCCGGTCTTGGAGCCATCTTCAAGGATCCCGGGCGGGTATGCCCCGGTCTCTCGATTCACCTGATGCTTAGATCATGCCCGGGATGCCCATGCCGACATTGCCGCCTGGCATAAGCATCTTGAAATCAAAGAAAAACCGGCGGATCCCACTCTCATGGACGACGATGATGTCATTTTCCTTCAAGGGGACGTCCGGTTCCGTGCCTTTGGTGATGGAACCGAGGTTTACCGGGATGGTCTGGCGTTGGCCGTTCTCATCAATCCGTAAAATGGAGGCGTTGTTGGAGGCCAGGATGATATGTTGGCCCCCGGCCTGGGCCACGGCCTTGGTCACCGTCATATTATTCTTTATGGGGACCTCTCCCGGCTTGCCAACCGCACCCAGGACATAGGCCATATAGGCAAAGGGGACATGGACTACGTCGCCGTTTTGGATGGCAATATTTACCACCGGGTCTCCCTTGATCAAGGCCCGGTTTAGATCCACCATGATGGTCTCCGTGCCCGGGGTGAAGGACTGCCGCGTCATTCCGGACTTGGCAGTTTCTTTGCCTTTATAGGGGCGGACCACATGGGCCACCTCGCCGGCCCTATCCGAAAGCCCCCCGGCCATCCCCAACACCTCCAGCAGCGAGCGGGGGCCGATGAGGGAATACGTATCCGGCTTATTAACCGCGCCGGTGACGGCCACCCGCTGGTGGCGAAATTCCTTGACG
>DYJG01000315.1 GCA_020723225.1 Desulfobacca acetoxidans
GACACCGAGTTCCTCATGGGGGAACAGGTGGAGAAGTGGGTCTTCGAAGAACGGAACGAAGAGATGATGGCCCAGGGGAAGAAGGCGGCCACCGGCGAACCCATGCTGCTGGGGATCACCAAGGCGTCCTTGACCACCGAGAGCTGGATTTCCGCGGCTTCCTTCCAGGAGACCACCAAGGTCCTGGCCGACGCCGCGGTCCTGGGCAAGATCGATTTCCTCCGGGGCTTGAAAGAAAACGTGATCATGGGGCGGCTGATCCCTGCAGGCACGGGTTTGGACCAATACCGGGAACTGGAAATGAAAATCAGCGGGGAAGAAGAAGAGCTGCCGCCGCCGGTGGAAGCGCTTCCGGAGGTCTTAGCCGAAACAACGGCAATTCCCGGGCAATAAAAGGTTGACAGGTACTGGATTAATTTTCTAAAATAATTAGATTTGAATATGCCCCCACCGGGGGTTCGGCAGGAGCGTGTATGCCCACCATCAGTCAGTTGATTCGCAAAGGCCGGGAGAAGTTGCGCAAGCGCACCGCGTCTCCGGCTTTGCAAAGCTGCCCCCAGAAGCGGGGGGTCTGCGTCCGGGTCTATACCACCACCCCCAAGAAGCCCAACTCGGCGCTCAGGAAAGTGGCCCGGGTGCGGCTCACCAACGGCATCGAGGTGACCACTTATATTCCGGGGGTGGGCCATAATTTGCAGGAACACTCCGTGGTCCTCATCCGGGGCGGCAGAGTGAAGGATTTGCCGGGGGTGCGTTACCACGTGGTGCGGGGCACCCTGGACGCCTCCGGGGTGGCGGACCGCCGCCGGGGCCGGTCCAAGTACGGGGCCAAACGACCGAAGTAAAAAGATGGTCTTTGGTCATCGGTCTTTGGTCTTTGGTAAAAGACCAATTCCTAACGAAAACCAAAGACCAGAGACCAGAGACCCAAGACCGAGGTTTTGAAATGCCAAGAAAAGGCGGAGTAGTCAAAAGAGGGGTTTTGCCGGACCTGAAGTATAACGACACGCTGGTGAGCCGGTTTGTCAACGGTCTGATGAAGAAGGGCAAGAAGTCCGTGGCCCAGCGCATTTTCTACCAGGCCCTGGACATCGTGGGACAGAAATCCCAGGACGAACCCTTGAAGGTCTTCCACCAGGCCATGGACAATGTCAAACCCCTGATCGAGGTGAAATCTCGGCGGGTGGGGGGCGCGACTTACCAGGTGCCCGTGGAAGTGCGGGCCGACCGGCGCATCTCTTTGGCCATCCGCTGGCTCATTAATTACTCCCAGGCCCGGGGCGAAAAGTCCATGGGCGCCAAATTGGCGGGAGAGCTGTTAGACGCGTCCCAAAACAAGGGCGCAACCATCAAGAAAAGGGAAGATACGCATAAGATGGCGGAGGCCAATAAGGCCTTCGCCCATTATCGTTGGTAATTTAAAAACCGTTTTGGGTTTTTGGTTTTTCGTTTTTGGTTAAAGCCAAAGATCCCCAAATAATTCAAAAAACCAAAACGAAAAACGCAAAACGGAAAACGGAAAACGGTAACTTAAAGTGTCACGAAAAACTCCCCTAACCCGGGTACGGAATATTGGGTTTATGGCCCACATCGACGCCGGAAAGACGACAACTACGGAACGCATCCTCTTCTACACCGGGGTGACCCATAAGATGGGAGAGGTCCACGAAGGGCAGGCCGTGATGGATTGGATGGCCCAGGAACAGGAACGGGGCATCACCATTACTTCTGCGGCTACCACCTGCTACTGGCGGGACCATCGCATCAATATCATCGACACCCCGGGGCACGTGGATTTCACCATTGAGGTGGAACGATCCTTAAGGGTGCTGGACGGCGTGGTCGCGGTCTTCGATGCGGTGGCCGGGGTGGAGCCCCAATCCGAGACGGTCTGGCGCCAGGCCGACCGCTACGGCGTGCCCCGGCTCGCCTTCGTCAACAAGATGGACCGGGTGGGAGCCGATTATTTTCGCTGCGAAAAGATGATGCGGGAGCGCCTGAAGGCCAATCCGGTGCTGGTGCAACTGCCTTTAGGGGAAGAGGAGCGCTTCAAGGGCATCATCGACCTGATGGCCATGCAGGCCCTGATTTATGATGACACGGCCCTAGGCACCGAATTTGCGGTGAAAGACATCCCCGTGGATTACCAGGAACTGGCCGAGGAATACCGGGGCCGGTTGGTGGAACAGATCGCGGAGCTGGACGAAGGGGTGATGGAGCTTTATCTGCAGGATCAGCCGGTGCCTCTTGAGGATTTAAAGGCGGCCTTGAGAAGGGCCACCGTCCAGTTGCAGGCGGTGCCGGTGCTCTGCGGTTCGGCCTTCAAGAACAAGGGCATCCAGCCGGTGTTGGACGCGGTGCTGGACTACCTGCCGTCGCCGTCGGATATTCCCGCCATCCAGGGGTTGGACCCCAAGGAGCAGGTGGTGGAGCGGCCCGCGGCGGACGACGCGCCCCTGGCGGCCCTGGCTTTCAAGCTTTTGTCCGATCCCTTCATCGGCCATCTCACCTTTTTGCGGGTCTATTCCGGGGTCCTGGAATCGGGTTCCTCGGTTTTAAACAGCACCAAAGGGGTCAAGGAGCGCATCGGCCGGCTGCTGAAGATGCACGCCAATAAGCGGGAAGAAATTCAAGAGGCCTATGCCGGGGATATCGTGGCCGCGGTGGGGCTGAAAAACACCGCCACCGGCGACACCCTGGCGGATGAGCGCCAGCCCGTGGTGCTGGAGACCCTGCACATCCCCCAGCCGGTGATCGACATCGCCATCGAGCCCAAGACCAAGGCGGACCAGGACCGCTTAGGCCAGGCCCTGGGCAAGATCGCCCAGGAAGACCCCTCTTTCCGGGTGCACACCGACACCGAGACCGCCCAGACCATCATCTCCGGCATGGGCGAGCTGCACCTGGAGATCATCGTCGACCGGCTGATGCGGGAATTCAAGGTGGACGCCCAGGTGGGCAAACCCCAGGTGGCCTACCGGGAGACCATCACCCAGGCCGCGACCCAGGAAGGCAAGTTCGTGCGCCAGACCGGGGGCCGGGGCCAATACGGCCACGTGGTCCTGGAGATCAAGCCCCTGGAGCCGGGCAGCGGCGTGGTGTTCGAGAACAAAATCGTCGGCGGCGTGGTGCCCAGGGAATATATCCCCGCGGTGGAAAAAGGAGTCAAGGAAGCCGCGGCCACCGGTCTCATGGGCTATCCCATGGTCGATCTGGAAGTGGCCCTGGTGGACGGCTCCTACCATGAAGTGGATTCTTCGGAGCGGGCTTTTCATATCGCCGGTTCCATGGGGTTCAAGGAGGCGGCCAAAAAGGCCAAGCCCGTGTTTCTGGAACCCGTGATGGGCCTGGAAGTGGTGGCCCCGGAAGAGTTCGTGGGCGAAGTGATGGGCGAAATCAACGCCCGCCGGGGCCGGGTGACCGGCATGGAGACCCGGGGGGCGACCCAGATAGTGCAGGCCCAGGTGCCTCTGGCCACCATGTTCGGCTATGCCACGGTGCTCAGGAGCGCCACCCAGGGCCGGGCCACTTTCACCATGCAGTTTGATCATTATGAACCTGTTTCCGCCAGCCTGGCGGAGGAAATTTTGGGCCGGCGTCAAGCCCGGGCATGACCCCTTTGAGTTCAGGAGGAAGTCCTAATGGCCAAGAAGAAATTTGAGCGCAAAAAGCCGCATGTGAACGTGGGGACGATTGGGCATATCGACCATGGGAAGACGACCCTGACCGCGGCCATTACCAAGCATTTAGCCAAGAAGGGGCTGGCGCAGTTCGTGCCCTTCGACCAGATCGACAAGGCCCCGGAAGAAAAAGAGCGGGGCATCACCATCGCCCTGGCCCACGTGGAGTACGAAACCGACAAGCGGCATTACGCGCACGTGGACTGCCCGGGGCACGCGGACTATATCAAGAACATGATCACCGGCGCGGCCCAGATGGACGGCGCCATCCTGGTGGTGGGCGCGGACGACGGCCCCATGCCCCAGACCCGGGAGCATATCCTC
>DYJG01000316.1 GCA_020723225.1 Desulfobacca acetoxidans
GTGGGGCAGGGGGAATGTAGCGGTGGCACAGGCTTTCCAGCCTGTGCGGAAAACACCTCCTTTTCAGCCAAACCCCCTTACCGCTGGATCATCGACCCCCTGGACGGCACGGTCAATTTCGCCCACGGGTTTCCCATGTTCTGCGTCTCCATCGCCTTTGAGGCCGAGGGCCGCCTGGATTACGGGGTGATTTACGACCCTCTGCGTGATGAGCTGTTCGAAGCCAAGAGGGGAGGGGGGGCCTGGTTAAACAGCCGGCCCATCCGGGTGTCGAAAACCGGCCGCCTGGACCGGGCCCTGGTGGCCACCGGCTTTCCCTACGACATCCGGGAGCGCCTGCCGGAGACCCTGGGCCGGCTGGGGCGCATCCTGGGCGTGGTCCAGGGATTGCGCCGGGCCGGGTCCGCGGCCCTGGACATGTGCTACGTGGCCTGCGGCCGCTTCGACGGCTTCTGGGAGGAAAACCTGAAACCCTGGGACACGGCCGCGGGTCTCTTGATCATCAGCGAAGCGGGGGGCCATATCACCACTTTTGCCGGCGGCGATTATGACATTTTCTCCCCCAATATTCTGGCCAGCAACGGCCGGCTCCAAGAAGCGCTGCTGGCGTTAGTGGGGAGTTATAAGTAGAAAATTAATTGCATCAGCGAGCCTTGATGAAGGGGCGGGTTTTAAACCCGCCCCTACAGGAACGTAATTCCTTTCCGCTCCGAGTAATAATTTTTCAAGGCGGCCGTTCCCCGGCCTTTTGGCACACCTTAATTTGTAAGAGTTCTCGGAATTCGGAATCTTAACTTAACTTTGAACTGTTCAAAACCGGGACTGGAACACATGCTGGACCGGGAATGGTTGCTCCGCAAAATCCTGTATATCTGCCCGCCCCTGATCCTGGCGGGTTATCTGGCCAAAAAGGCCTATAAACTCCTGTATCTCCCTTTTCAAGGCATCGATTTCCTGGAATTCTGGGTGGCGGCCTCCATGACTCTGGCCGGCAAAGCAGCCCAGGTCTATGATTTCGGGCAATTTCAGCAGGCCCTGGCGGCCGCGGCCGGCGGGGAATTTCTGACCCCCTGGTTTTATCCTCCCGTCTTTCTCCTCATGGTCCTGCCCCTCGGCTACCTGCCTTATTATGCGGCCCTCGTCCTGTGGTTGGCCATCAGCCTGGCGGGTTATCTCTGGGTCATCAGGGCCATTGCCCCCCATCCCCTGACCTGGCTGCTGGCCCTGTCCTTCCCGTGGGCTTTGATGAACCTGGACTACGGCCAAAACGGTTTGCTGTCCACCGCGCTCCTGGGAGGAGGACTGGTGCTGCTCCCCCGTTCTCCTTATCTGGCCGGGGCCTTGCTGGGCATCCTCTGTTTCAAGCCCAACCTGGCCTTGCTGGTTCCGGTGGCCTTGCTGGCCGGGAGGTGCTGGCAGGCCTTGGGGGCCTTTCTGGCCGCGGCCGCGTTTCTGACCCTGGCCAGCGGCTTGGTCTTGGGTTGGGAACTCTGGGCGGCGTTTCTGGGCATTTTGTCCCACCCCATGGAGGCGTTAACGAGTGGAGCCGCGGCTCTGGAGCAGATGCCCACGGTCTTCTCCATGGTCCGCCTGGCAGGGGGCAGCGCGGCTGCGGCCCATGGCGCGCAGGTGATAGTGGCCCTGGGGGCTTTGGGAGTCACGGCCTGGGCCTGGGCCAAGGCGACGCCCTGGGTTATCCGGGCCTCCATCCTGGTCCTGGGGACGCTGTTGTTTACGCCCTATGCCTCCCAATACGAATTGGCCCGCCTGGCCCTGCCCCTGGCCTGGGTGGGTTGGGAATCGTCCCGGGACGGCGGGGGGTGGAGGGAAAAGCTGTTTTTATGGCTTGGTTGGCTGACGCCGCTGCTCTCCCTGGCCCTGGCCGAAGCCCGTCTAGTCCAGGTCACCCCCTTCTTGCTGCTGGGGTTTGTTTATCTTATTATTGCCGCTCCCGGCTTATGGTCACACGCGAAAGATGGGCTTATGGGGGAGAAATAAGGAACCCTCGGTTTCTCTGGCAACAGGGGTGTGCCCGATGGGGTACATCGAGGGTTTATGGGGAGAGAACATCGCACTTTTTGAAGAGAATAACGCCTTTGGGTCAGGTCACATAATCCGGGAATTCTTCCAGGGATATACCAGCCTTGGCTATTAGGCTGGTGTGGGCACGATGAGAGGCATTCCTTTCTCCACCCGCACTTCCAGGCACTCCTTAATGGCTTCATGGATGTTTTTTTCCGCCTCCGCCTCAGTTTGTCCCTGGCTGACGCAGCCGGGGATGGAGGGGCATTCGGCGATGAACATACCGTTTTCATCCTGGAATATGGTGATGAGAAATTTCACTCCTTTGTCCTCCTGTCCACCCATCCAGCGAAAAAAGTATTGACAGCAAAACCAGCTATATTATAGGCTAAAAATTGGTGCAAGGATGAACAAAGTATTCGCTTCTTTAAACATCTGGTGCTGGTGGCCCGTATCCAACCCGTGAGGTGCGTCCGCCGGTTATAAAATATTACGGGGCCCCTCACGGAGAGGGGCCCTGGCTTTTTTGGAGCAAACCAAAGCCGCGGCCCGCAGGGGGCGCGGCTTTTTTTATACCGCCGATAAACGCCGATGAGCGCCGATGGACGGAGATAAAAAATGGGTTATCGGCGTTTATCGGCGGCAATCGGCGTTTATCTGCGGTAAAAAATACTTATCTTTCACGAAACGGAGCAGCGCATGGTGATTCCCGATTTCGAGGCGTTTCAGGAGATGGCCCGGCAAGGCAATCTCATCCCGGTCTACCGGGAGATCCTGGGGGACCTGGAGACCCCGGTGGCGGCTTACAAGAAGCTCAGGGGCGAGGGCTGCTCCTTCCTCCTGGAGAGTGTCGAAGGCGGCGAAAAATGGGGCCGCTTCAGTTTCCTGGGGCTCAATCCTTCTCTCATGTTCCAGGTGCAGGGCGGCCAGGTCACCATCCAGCGCCGGGGAGAAAAAGAGGTCCTGGACGCGGGGGCCGATCCCTTCGCCCATCTCCGCCGCCTGCTGGACGAATACCGGGCCGTGCCCGCTCCTGGTCTGCCCCGGTTCTGGGGCGGGCTGGTGGGGTATCTCGGCTACGACATGGTGCGCTTCATCGAGCGCCTGCCGGATCTGACCCCGGCTACCCCCATCCCCGACGCCCGGCTGCTCCTTGCCGACCATCTCCTGATCTTCGACAACCTGCGCCAGACCATCAAGGTGGTGGCCCTGGTGCAGGTGGACCCGGATAAGTCGTTAAAAGGACAATACGACCGGGCGCTTAACGCCGTCGATGCCCTCATCGCCCGTCTGCGGCGGCCGGTGCCCCGGCCGGAGACGCCGCCGATTTCCGAACGGGCGCCCCTGGAATCCAACCTCACCCAAGACCGCTTCGAGGACATGGTGCGCCGGGCCAAGGAATACATCGCGGCCGGGGACGTCATCCAGGTGGTGCTCTCCCAGTGTTTCTCCACCAAACTGCGCCACGACTCGTTTGACCTATACCGGGCGCTGCGCTCCATCAATCCCTCGCCTTACATGTTTTACCTGGACCTGGGCGACCTGCAGCTGGTGGGGGCCTCCCCGGAGATCCTGGTGCGCCTGGAGGAAGGCCAGATCACCTACCGGCCCATTGCCGGCCCCCGGCACCGGGGCGGGACGCCGGAGGAGGACTTGGCCCTGGAGCAGGAGCTGCTGGCCGACCCCAAGGAGCGGGCCGAACACCTGATGCTGGTGGACTTAGGAAGAAACGACGTGGGCCGGGTCTCGAAGATCGGCAGCGTCCGGGTCCCGGAACTCTTCACCATCGAGCGCTATTCCCACGTGATGCACATCGTCTCCCAGGTGGAAGGGGAATTGGCCGCGGGCCGGGACGAACTGGAGGTGCTGAAATCCACCTTCCCCGCGGGCACGGTGGCCGGCGCGCCCAAGGTGCGGGCCATGGAGATCATCGAGGAACTCGAGCCCACCCGCCGGGGGCCTTACGCGGGCGCGGTGGGTT